>CAYLXJ010000042.1:0-11530 GCA_964387385.1 uncultured Pirellulales bacterium | reverse complement strand
AATATAATGGCTATTGCTGCGACATCACACGCTGCTTTGCAGCAGGTAAAAAGTCATTGCTTTTTAAGAAGGTTTACTCCGCGGTCGAAAATGCGCAGGCCGCCGCTTTGAAAATGATTAAATCAGGCGCTGAAATCAGTGTTGTCGATGCCGCCGCAAGAAATGTCATAAAAAAAGCCCGCCTGCCCGTTTACGGCCACGGAACGGGCCACGGCCTCGGCCTCGAAGTCCACGAGATGCCCGTCGTATCGAAAAAAACAAAAGGCAAATTAAAGGCAGGTGATGTGATTACTGTCGAGCCCGCCGTCTATCTCCCAGGCCGTCTCGGCGTCCGCATCGAAGACGACGTCCTCGTTACAGATAGCGGGTACAGTATTCTAACACGCCCGTAGAGGCACTGTCTTTTTCCTGTTTTGAATTTTCTTTATTTTTGTAATTTAAAATTGTTTCGAATTTAAGATTTCGAATTTGGAACTTTCTTTACGGCTGCCCCATCCGCATTCGCATCATCTCTTCCATCATCATCCGCTGGTCGTCGTACCCTCTGCCCGGGGCCGTTCTTGTCGGCGTACCGCGCTGCCGAATGTCCCCGTATGCCCCCGAGTTGCTGAACTGTTGAAACGCCACCCTCGGCCTTTTCTCCAGCGCCTTTATTTCGCTGTATCTCGCACGGACATCGTCCGGCCAGTACATCAGCTTCGACGCGAGCTTCTCTATTATCATGCCGTCAGGGCTGTATAGCATATCGAAATACTGCCGCTGCTGAAGGTTCTTGCTGCCCGACCAGTCGTTTACCGCCACAAGGTCCACAAGCACTGCTCCCGTTGTGTAATCTATCATTTCGGGCAGCTCTGCTGCTGCTCTCTCCGTGTCCTCCATCATCAGCCGCGGCGTCTGCTCCTGCTGCTTTGGCTGGGAGACCTTTGCGACCTTGCCGATGACCTCGCCGCGCTTTACCGAAAATTGCTCGCTGTACCAGTAGCCCATCGTGTATTTGCATACCTGCACGTCCGCCGCCCTCGCCGCCTCCTGGACGCTTACAGGGAAGAAATATATCCGCTTCGGTATCGTTATTGCCTCTGTCACGGCTGAATAATCGCCCCATAGTATCACCTTGTTGTTATACGATATGTCGTCTGCGTAAACCTGACCCGTCCCGGCCACCGGATTGAATACTCCCACCCGAAGCCGATACCGGTATGTACTGCCCGGCTCTGCCGTGTCGTCGTGCGCCCACAAAGTTACGTTTTCGCTGACTGTCGTGATGTCCTTGTCTGTCAGCAGCATCTTCTTGAACTCGTTGTATAACTCCGTATCGACTGCCTGCTTTACAGCCCTGCTCGGCTCGTTTGCAGGCGTCGGCCCTGTTACCGGCTGCCGCTCCGGTCTTGCCGGCCTTACCGTGCTGCGAGAGGCGCCGCCGCTGCGGTCCGCCGGCTCGCCGCTGCGACCTGCTATGCCTCCGCCTCCGCCTGTTTCTCGCGTTGACCTCGTCCGTGTATCTCGTTCTGTCGTCCGGCTTCTGTCGCGGTCATCAGTCCGCCCGCCGCTTTCAGGCCGGCTGCGATCGACGTTGCGGCTCTGACGCTCGTCCGGCTGTTGCTGCTCTTTGCCCGCCGCTAACGCCTCTCTTCTTTCCTGCGATTCTTTTTCACGCTGAATCGTCAAGTACTTCCTGTGAAGCACGGGCGGCAGCCACGTCTCTTCCGCCGATGCTATCTGATACGGCTCCGGCTGCAAAAGCCCCGTCTGCATCTGCTTGCTGCCGAGCTTCAGCCGACGTATCATCACTCCCCCCGCAGGCAAACTGTTTACTTCCTCGATTACGCGATACTCCTCCCTCGAAATGTCCGTTCTCGCGCGGGGGACTTCCTCCCATTCGCCCCACTTTCCTTCCGAATCCTGACGCTGTCTTTCCAGTTGGACCGCCGCGAAGACCGGCTTGGCAAGCGTCGCGTCACGCCACTGTTCAGGAACGTTCTTGCCCGAAAAACAATCCGCGAAACTGCTCACGATTCCTGCTGCGTCCAGTTCCGCCTGTACTGTTATTAAGTCGAGGTCGTTCACCTCGTATGAATCTTCCTGATTCGCGGTCTGAGGCGTCAGCTCCGCCTTCGGGATGTATGCCGCTGCCCTGATGTGTTCTGCCGTTACATTTTTCACCCCGCCTATTACCGGGATGCGGTATCTCTTCTCTATCTTCTGTTCGACCGGATACGGCACAGGCCACGTGATTTTTGTATCGACATGCCAGTTCCCTGCAAGGTTCGAGATAAAAACCGGGCTGCACGGTTCGTTATAATCCCGCTTGTCCGGCTCTCGGTTGAGCTGCTGCCTGAGCTGCTCGGCCTTGTCGCTGATGTATATATCTACCTGACCCGCACGCAGCTCACGACCGTTCACCTTGAATACTCGCGGACTGCTTAACACAAACCGGTACATCGGGTATATGCACGCTATCGCCGTTATCACAAGCACAAGCTTCTCTATGTGCTGCTCTATGAAATTCCCGCCTTTTTTAGCCATCTTATCAAACCCTCAATTTCAGATTTCCAATTGGCAATCAGCAATCGAAAATTGGCAATTTTTTACATCACTTCTGCCGGCGCTTCCGCCGTCTTCTCCTTCATCACTTCAGGATATATCGGCTCATATCCTTTCTTGTTGAAAATATACTCGCACACAAGCTCTACCTGCGCCACCGGCTCCTGGCCGTAACGATACCGCTGATGCTCCGGCGACTCGGGAGTTATGCTTGTTACTCGGCTTTCAAGTATGGTTATCTGATTATGCTTATACGTCTGTTCCGCCTCTGTACCCGAGTAGCCCTTCCAGACGTGCTGTTTTTCGCTGCATAATTCCTTCATAAATTCCAGCACTGCGCTTGTTCTGACGATTGCCGCCACGCCGAAATGAACGATATCCTCTGTTTGGCTGCTCGTTCTTCCCGTCAGTGATATTGTAAGCTGGTCCTCCGGCTTGGTTACGTATTTCGGCGCCTGCTTTGAAAGGGCATCTTCCTTCGCCGCCAATAGTTTGTCAGGCGTCTCGAATCCGATTCTCATCATTCGCTTTACCGGCGACATCTCCACGCCGCTCGAACCCGAATTCATTTTCTCTACCGTCGCAAACACGTCCTCGATTATCCAGTATCCCAGCTGCCAGAACCAGCAGTCCTTCACGCTGTCTTCCAGCGTCGAATACTGATAATCCGACCAGAAACTGTATCCGCTTATGAACTCGGGGCTTGCGTAAACGCTTCCCGCCTTGGCGCGGGCCTGGCATATCTGCTCGATTACCATTTTCTCTTCTTTTGTGCCCGCCGTCGTCATAGCGCCTCCGCCGTACCCCGGCGTTGTTGTTGCCTTCTGTAAGCTGCTCGCAAGCTCTTCCTCGCTCGGACATTTGACGCCGTTGACGCTCGTCGTAAGGTTTTCAATCTGCTGACGAAACCGGTTGCCGAATTCTCTGAATAGCTGTTCCGACGTGTCCTTCGGCTGAGGAAATATGTCGTAATCCAGAAGCTCTCGCTGCGTCGTCTGTATCGACAGCCGCTCTATCAGGTTCGCGTCGTTCTCATACGCGTCCTGGTACAGTTTCTCCTCTTCCGCCTGCCTTATCGCAGGCGCCGTCTCCAGCAGTCCCGTTAACTGGCTGTTCATCGGCATGCGTTGCTTGGTTACCTTGCGCGTCAGTCCAGCTCCTAACAGTAATGCCGTTGCCAGAATCACTACTCCCGCCGCGACTATTACTATGGGCCACAATAGCGTCGAAAAAGCACGCAGCGATCCGAGCCCTTTTAAAAGGCCCTTCAACTGCGATAAATCTATATTAATCTTTGCCATATTTCGTCACCTGGTTATTCTTTTGTTTAGCCCCGGCATTTATGCCGGGGTTTGCCCTATAATTCATCCCCGCCCCCGCCTCCTGGTCTGGGCGGCCGCGCAGGCGCTTCCCGTGGCGCAGCTTGCGGAGGCGGCTCTGCAGGAGGCGATTCTTCGTATGCCGCCGCTTCACCCGCTGATGCTGCCTCTCCGCCCGCCCCTTTCCATTTCAGCTTCATATTCACTATAAACCAGCGGTCGTTGACCTGCGCCTGCTTCTTGCTCGCAGCGTCTGCCGCCTGCTTGCTTATGACCTCTTTTGTCATCGGGTCGATTAAAACCGCTGCTTCATTCTCCGTCGCCGCCTTTCTGCTCCCTATCCCCGGCGGCATTTCCCCCTCAAGGTCAACGTCGCCCGTCTTTATCTCGAAATGCTGTTTGTCCGTCTTTTTATAAATCTCGAAGGGACTCTCTCCCTCGAATACCGAATTCATATCCATCAGCCGCGTTACGAATCCCCACCGGTTCGGGTCGTCCTGCACGCCTGCGGGGTCCAGCAGCTTGCCTATGTCTTTGTAGGGGCTGTACCCGCTTATCGTAACTACAAATCCCCGGTTCTCGCTGATTGCGCTCACGCTGCCTCGAACCGCCGCTGCCGTTGGCGCGCCTTGTCGATACCCGCCTCCCCTCGGGCCCATCATCGTGCCGCCTCTCGTCTCCGTCATTCTTCTCATCAGCTCCGCGTCGGCTGCCGATGACGCCCCGCTTTCTCCGCCTCCCTGACGCTCCATTCCTATCTCGCCGAATCTCGCCGTTTCGAGGTCCGAGGCGTAATATACAGACAACCCCGTTATAAAAAGCTGCTTGCGGTCGCCTCGCGGAATTCTCGTGACACCCTGCGCATCTCCACGCTCGAACGCCGCGTAAAGCTCCTTCTGTGCCGGATTGTTCTTTTCGTTGGGTATCGACCTGATTATCTTCTCATAAATCAAAGGCAGCATCTCACGGTTCTTGAATAACTCCAGATACTTCTTTATCGCCGCCTCCGCTGTCGCCTTTCTGTTTTTCTGTGCCTCAAGGTCGCTCTGGGCCTGATTAGCCGACGACAGCACCGATTGTATCTTCGCCCGGACCGCTGACCGGCTGTTGTAGCTTGCCCGGTCGATTATCGTCCTCGCTAAGGCAAGCACTGACACCATCAGCACAAGGCACGCCGCGCCTATGAAATATTTCGTCTTGTTTGCCCATTCCATCGTCCTCGCCACGCTCTTGGGCAAAAGATTGCTTTCTATTCGCCCGTAGCCCAGTGCCTGAACCGCCAATCCGTAAACTATCCCGAAATCGCATACGCTCTCGTGGAATTTCGCCGCCGATACCGACGGGTCTAATGCCAGCCGCTTGAACGTATCGGGCCTCTCTATCGGCATCTGAAGCGACTGCTGCAGATACTGCAAAAGCCCCCTCATTTTCGTTCCCCCGCCCAAAGCCACCACCCTCACTAATTTCGCGTTGGGATGTGCGCTCGTATAAAAACCAAGCGACCGCTGTATCTCCGAGGCCAGATCCGTAAATACCGGCTTCATCGCCTGGAGTATCTGTCGGGCGTATTTGCTCATCGGCGCCGTCCGTTTAAGCTTCTCTGCCTTCTCGAAACTCAGCTTGAACGTGTCTGCTATCGCCTTGGTAAAGGCGTTGCCCCCTGACGGTATCGTCCTCTGCCAGACGTCCGATTTCGTGCAGACCACCAGGTCCGTGGTTTCCGCTCCAATATTCAGCACCACCGTTGCCTGAGTTTCCGAATTAACGTAATCCGGCCGGTCAAACACTACATAGTTATAAAGCGCCATCGGCGCTATCTGAACATACCCCACCTGTAAGTTCTCTCTCCCGTAATGCTCCAGCTCCGCCGTCACTATATCGTTCTTTATCGCAAATATCCCCACCTTCGCCTCCGCCCCGCCCTTCTCCGTCATCATCTGCCAATCCCATACCACCTCGTTGATGTCGAAGGGAATTTGCTGGCTGGCTTCGAATTTGACGATTTCGGGGATTCGTTTTTCCTCGACTGGGGGCAGGTTGACGAAGCGGGCGAAGGAATTGGCGCTGGGGACGGCGACGATGATGTCGTCTTTGCCGATGTCGTTGTTCTGGACGAACTGGCGTAGGGTAATGGCGATAAGCTCCTGCTTTTCCTGGTCTTTGATGCCTGCGCCGGCGAGGATTTTGCCGTGTTGAATGTGGTCAAAGCCGACGACCTGCAGGGTTCCTGATTCGTTGCTGAGCCGAAGGGCCTTTAAAGAGGTATTGCCGATGTCGATGGCCCAAACGGAGCCGATAATTTCTGCCATAATCTCACCTATCGCCAAAGCAGACGGTTATTGAGTTACGCTTGTAAAAAAACACCTGAAAACCTAATATAACAAATTATGAGAACATTTACCATATATACACTCGGCTGCAAAGTAAATCAGTATGAAAGTGCGCAAATTCGCCAGTTTTTGGAAGAAAACGGGTTAAAAAGCGTCAAACCTGACGAAAAGCCGGACTTATTCGTTATTAATACCTGCTGTGTAACGGCTACCGCCTCGGCGAAAAGCAGGCAATTTATACAAAAGGCAAACAAATTGAACCAAAAAGCCTTCAAAGTAGTTTGCGGATGCTTAACTGAGTTAAAAACGAATGAATTACAGATAGAAAAAAGCAAATCAACTCACTTTCTTGCCGGCCGGGAAACCCTGGCCTCGCAGCTTCACAAAATCATCGGAGGGGCACGTTTCGGGTGCTCCCTCACAAGTTCCACAAATACGTCTGACATTGCTCAATACCCCCATATTAAACCAGACGTTCGGCCAAAAATCAATAGTTTCGCTGATTTAACCAGTTTGCCCAAATTGCCACTATTAACGGCTTTCAAAGAACAAACCCGGGCATTTCTCAAGGTCCAGGACGGGTGTGACGGTATTTGTTCCTATTGTATAATACCGAAAATAAGGCCTGTGGTTCGAAGTAAGCCGATTTTTGAGGCAATTTCTGAGGCCAAGGCGCTCGTTTCGGCTGGGCATAAGGAAATTGTGGTTACTGGGGTGAATTTGGGAGCGTACGGACAACAGTCCGTAAGGAAGACAGAAGACAGAGGACGGAAGACAGAGGACAGAGGACAGATTGCAGATTGTGGATTTGGGTCCCATGTTCTCACTCAAAGCAGCAGTACTCGGGGACGACGCAGCGCGTCGATTGCGGATTTGTTGGAGGAATTGGCGGAGGTGGAAGGGCTAAAGAGGATACGGGTGAGCAGTTTGGAGCCGGGGGACATTTCGGAGGAATTGTTGGACGTATTTTGCAGGCATCCGAACATTATGCCTCATATTCATTTGTCGGTGCAGTCGGGGTCGGACAATATATTGCGGCGGATGTGCAGGCAATATGGGGCGGAAGAATTGCGGGAGAAAATCGCGCTTATCAAAAGCCGGTTAGACAGGCCTGCGATTACGTGCGATATAATCGTCGGCTTTCCCGGCGAGACAGAGGAGGATTTTCAACAGACGGTTGAGCTTGCCAAGTGGGCGGGGTTTTCGAAGATGCATATCTTTCCGTTTTCTGCGCGGGCCGGCACGGCTGCGGCGAAGATGAAAGAAAGGGTGCAGCCGAAGGTTGTAAAGGAGAGGGCGGAGGTTTTGAGCCGATTGGGCGATTGTCTCGGCAGACAATTCAGGGAGCAGTTTATCGGGGAGGAGTGCGAAGTGCTCTTGGAAAACGATGAGCCGATGAGCGGAAGGTGCGAGAGATACTTCTTAGTTAAAGTAAATAGCAAAAAGCAAATAGTAAAAAGTGAATTCGGATTAGCCACAGAGATTTTTAGCCACAGAGGACACAGAGACCACAGAGATAAAAATGAAAAACAAATTTATAATAACTTGGTGCCTTTGTGTCTTGGCGGTAAAGGTGAGATTGTAAAGGTGAAGATAACGGGGGCGACAGGGGAAGGAACGACCGCTGAGGCGGCAAATTCTAAATACTAAATCCCAATTACTAAACAAATTCGAATTACCAAAAAATCAAAATTACAAACAAGCAGGACCTACTGCTTTGCTACAGACAAACCGGGTGTGCATAATTCAGGATTTTTCGCTTTTGAGTTTTATTGCGGGAGACGTTATAATACCGCAGTGAAAGAAGGAGATACGACAATGAGAAAAGTAGCGTGGGTATTATTGGCGGGAATGATTTTACTGGCGGGCTGCGAGAGCAATTCGGCGATTACGGGCAAGTGGATAGGTTCAATCGGAGAAGGGAGCACGACCAGGAAAATCGCACTGGATTTGCGAGCGCAGGGCAAGGAAATTGCGGGAACGTTTACGATGTTTGAGGGTGAAATCATTGCGGGCGTGCCTGTCGCGATAGCAAACGGACATCGCACGGAGGGGAAACTGGAATTTATAGTGCCCATTTCGGGGGAGGCGATAGCGGCTGACGCGTTGTTTTTCGTGCTGACGCCGAAAGAAGGACGGCTGGAGGGCTATGGACGTAAAATGCGGATAGGCAGCCAGGACTTGCCGGTGGTATTTGTAAGACAGAAGTAAATGCCCCCGGCTTCACCTTTGGCTACGCCGCGGCAAGCCATCGGCTGATAAGTTACGTATAAAGAGGGGAATAATGTTATGATAACTAAAGTGAGAACGGCGAGACGAGCCCGACGGGGGCATCCTCGCCGTGAGGCGTCCATTAAGGGAGAGCGGGCTCGCGGAGAAAGGCATACGGCAAAGGACGAGATGAAGCCCCGCCTGATTGCTTTCGAATTGACCAGAAGGTGCCGGTATAACTGCAAGCATTGCAGGGCAAACGCGGGGCCTGAGGGGGTAACGGAACTGACGACGCAGCAGTGCAGGAAGATAATTTTGTCGATAGCGAGATTTTCGAAACCGGTATTGATAATAACGGGCGGCGAGCCGATGGAACGGCCCGATTTGTATGAGCTTATCAGATACGCAAAAGAGAGGGGCTTGCGTGTCGTGATGGCGACGTGCGGGTATCTGCTGGATAAGGAGTCGATAGTCAAGCTCAAGAAGGCGGGTATATCGGCGTTGTCGTTTTCGATAGACGGGGCGTCGGCGGAGACGCATGACAAGTTCAGGCAAAGCCCGGGGGCGTTTGCAACGGTGCTTAAGGCGGCCGAGATTGCGCGTAAGGCGAAGATGCCCTTCCAAATCAATACTACTTTAAGCAAGCTTAACGCCGGGGAGATAGTGGGGATAGCGGACCTTGCCAAGAAAATGGGGGCGATATGCCTGAATGCTTTTATGCTTGTGCCGACGGGCAGGGCCGAGGAGCTTGATGACGCGGTGCTTGACCCCATTCAATATGAAGCCCTGCTCAACGAGCTGTTGAGGGTCAAAATTCGGGGCGATATCGACGTTCGGGTTACGTGCGGGCCGTCATTTGCGAGGATTTGTCAGCAGGCGAAGGCCAAGGGGCTTACGGCGGAGGGCAAGGGATGTATGGGCGGCAGGGGGTTTGGGTTTATCAGCTTCAGAGGCGACGTGCAGACGTGCGGGTTTTTAGACATATCGGCGGGCAATCTCGTCGAGAACGGGTTCAATTTTTCGAAAATCTGGCTCAAATCCCAGTTCCTCAATGAAATCAGAGACGTCGAGGCCCTGAAGGGTAAATGCGGCGATTGTGAATACGTCGGTTCGTGCGGCGGCTGCAAGGCGCGTGCGATGGCGATTTACGGCGATTATTTAGCCGGCGACCCGGTTTGCGGGTATAAGCCGAAAAAGAGGCGGGGATGAGCGGGGGGCTGACGGGGTTCGAGAAGCGGCTTCTCAATCTTTTGCAGACGGGGCTGCCGATAGCCGAAAGGCCATATATTCAGGTGGGCAGGATGCTGGGGGTCGATGAGGCGACGGCGCTCAGACGGACGCGGGGGCTTGTCAAAAAGGGGGCAATCAGGCGAATGGGGGCGAGCATTAACTGGCGGGCAATCGGCAAGGCAAGCACGCTTGTTACGGCGAGTGTTCCAGAAAATAAACTGCAGAAAGTTATCTCAGTGGTTAATAAATTTGAGGGGGTGTCGCATAATTATCTTCGCGAGCATCGTTATAACTTATGGTTTACGCTGCGGGGGGATTCGCAGGGCGAGGTTGACGCTGTATTGAAAAAATTAGGGAAGCGGTTTGCCCGCCTCGCCCGACGAGCAGGCGAGTCGAGGCGGGGCATTGCGTTTCACAGTTTGCCTGTGAAGCGGACGTTCAAATTAGATGTCAGGTTCGACGCTGAAAGCGGGGGAAGGCGGCTGCTGCCGGAGGACCCGTCTTCGCTACGCTTCGCCGTGGCAAGCGGAGGACCCGTCTTCGCTGCGCTACGCCGTGGCAAGCAGAAGACAGATAAGATTGATAAACGGATTTTGGAGGGGTTGCAGAGAGGATTAAAAGTTGAGGAAAGGCCTTATGATTTTTTATGCGATGAAAGACAGTCAATTGAAGAAGTATTGGAACGAATAGATGATATGCTCGATAGAGGTGTAATTTACAGAGTCGGGGCGGTGGTCAGTCATCATAAGTTGGGATTTACGGCAAACGCGATGTTCGTATGTAAGGTTTGTGAGGCGAGCGTTGTCGAGGCCGGACAAAAATTGGCGAGTTGCAACATCGTCAGTCATTGCTACCAAAGAAAGAGATTCCCCGGATGGCTTTATAATTTATATGGGATGATGCACGGACGCAGCCAGGCGGATATCCGGCGGGTCGCGGAAAAATTTGTGCGCAAGCAGGGAATAGAGAAATGGGAGCTGCTTCAAACGGCCAAAACACTAAAGAAAAAATAGTCGCAGGGTGTGTTTTAGCGATAGCGCTGGCGGTGGGGTTGGGGTATATCGAGGGGGCGGTGGTGGTTTATTTGAGGGAGATTTTCCATCCGAACGGGTTTGTGTTTCCGCTTGAGCCATTCGGGGTGACAGGGGAGGCGCGGCGACTGCTTTTGACGGAGGTCGGGAGGGAGACGGCGACGATTGTTGTTATATTAAGCGCGTGTCTTGTTGCAGGGCGGAATCGGCGGCAGCGGTTAGCTTATTTTTTAATGATATTCGCGGTGTGGGACATTTTTTATTATGTGTGGCTGAGGGCGCTTATCGGGTGGCCTGCGACGGTTTTGGACTGGGACGTTTTGTTTTTGATACCGGCGGTGTGGGCGGGGCCTGTTTTGGCGCCGGTGTTAGTGTCGATTGCGATGTTTGTTTTCGCGGGCGTTATTTTATATCGCGACTATATTGATAAGCCGATAAGGGCGGGGGTTTGGGACTGGGCCGGATTTACGCTTGCGGGAGTTATTATTATTGTCTCATTTTGTATTGCGGGGCGATATATACAGTCGCCCGAGTATGCGACGTATTTTTCGTGGCTGCTTTTCGGGGCGGGATTATTAGGGGGAATAGGGGTGTTTGGGAAGTGTGCGTTAAAGAAAACTCCGACCACAGGGGTCGGGGCTAAACGGGCGGAATAAGATTAAATTTTATTGTCCGGCGAAGTCCTCGAATTTTCCGAAAATCATTTTTCCTGCGGAGGTCTGGAGCGAGCTTGTGACGGCGATGAGGATGTCTTTTCCGATTTTGTTTCGAGCGTCTTCGACGACGACCATAGTTCCGTCGTCGAGGTAGCCGACACCCTGAGTGGGTTCTTCGCCGGGCTTAATGATACGGACCTTCATATTCT
>CAYLXJ010000041.1:0-11628 GCA_964387385.1 uncultured Pirellulales bacterium | reverse complement strand
CTCGACAGTGTGTTAAATTACCTCAGGAAAGGCGATAACGTCGTCTGGCAGGTTGACAGCATCGACGATTTTGCCGCCTTTGTCACCCCCTTTGTAAAAACGGCCGTCTCCGCCGGCAAAAAAGTGATATATATGCGATTCGCGAGTCATAAGCCCCTTCTCGAAAAAAGCCCCGGCATCCAGATTTTCAACCTCGACGCAGGCGCCGGCTTCGAATCGTTTTCCACGCAGGTTCATAGTATTATTTCCGAACAGGGTATCGGGGCCTATTACGTTTTTGACTGCCTTTCGGACCTACTCAGCGCCTGGGCAACCGACCTGATGATTGGCAACTTCTTCGTGATTACCTGCCCGTATCTTTTCGAACTTGATACCTTTACCTATTTCGCCATTCTCCGAAACAATCACTCCTTCAAGACAATCGCCAGAATCCGCGAGACGACCCAACTTCTTCTCGACCTGTATAATCTCGACGGCTCATATTACATGCATCCCCTTAAGGTCTGGAAACGCTACTCGCCGACGATGTTCCTGCCGCATTTGAAGCAGGGCGATAAATTCGTGCCAATTACAAGCAGTGTTGACGCCAGCAGATTATTTACTCGTATTTCAGAACAGGGCCTTGAATCCGCTGAACGGGCGCTCGACTACTGGGACCACCTCTTTATTCGCGCAAAAGAGCTGGAAGAGCTGCCCGGGACCTCCAGGCAGGACAAACAGAAAACCATCGACCATTTGTGCAGGGTAATGATAGGTAAGGAAAAAAGAATCCTGTCGCTTGCGAAAAAACATTTCTCGCTCGATAACCTGCTCGAAATCAAGGACCGGCTAATCGGCACCGGCTTCATCGGCGGTAAGGCCGTCGGAATGCTTCTGGCAAACAGCATCGTTTCTTCCGATTCATCCCTTGGGTTGAACGATCTTATCGAACATCACGATTCCTTTTACGTCGGCTCGGACGTCTTTTATACCTACATAGTTGAAAATGACTGCTGGAAGCTCCTTATGGAGCAAAAGACCAAAGATGGCTATTTCAAAGTCGCACCGGAATTGAGAGAACGCCTGCTCAAAGGCAAATTTCCCGACCAGGTTCGCGAGCAGTTTCAGCAAATGCTTGAGTACTTCGGCCAATCACCAATTATTGTCCGCTCGAGCAGCTTGCTCGAGGACGCCTTCGGCAACGCCTTCGCGGGGAAATACGCAAGCTTGTTCTGCGCCAATCAGGGCAGCCCCGAGCAGCGATACGCGAATTTCGAAGACGCCGTAAGAAAGGTTTACGCCAGCACGATGGGCGACGATGCCCTTGTGTATCGGCTGCAAAGGGGCCTCGACCAGCAGGATGAGCAAATGGCGCTTCTGGTCCAGCGGGTTTCCGGCTCATACCGCGACAATTACTTTTTCCCGGATTTGGCCGGCGTGGCGATGTCCTACAACACATTCGTCTGGAACCCGAACCTCGACCCCAAGGCCGGTATGCTGCGATTAGTCCTCGGTCTGGGAACACGAGCCGTCGGCCGGGTCGAGGACGATTACCCGCAAACCATCGCCCTCGACGCCCCCCTGCTTCGCCCGCTGGACGATATGGAAGATGTCCGCAGATTCTCACAGCATTACGTTGACCTGCTCGATATCCAAAATAATATTCTGACGTCGGTGCCGCTTCAGGAATTGTTAGCCAAAAACCTCGATTTGAAAATAGACCTCGTCGCCGTCCAGGACCACGAGATGTCCGAAAAGGCAAAACAGCTTCGCCTGGCCCAGCAGGAGTATTGGGTCCTTACGTTTGAGAAACTGCTTAAGGAAACCGATTTCGTTGCTTGTATGCGAAAAATTCTCAAACGGCTCGAAACCACCTATCACTACCCTGTCGATGTCGAGTTCACGGTCAACTTCACAAAAGAAGGCAAACTGATGCTCAATCTGCTCCAGTGCAGGCCCCTGCAGACCAAAGGCAAACAGCCGACGGTAACAATTCCGGCCTGTGTCGATACCGATAAGCTTTTGTTTTCCTGTCACGGCTATTTTATGGGAGGAAGCATTTCTCTTGATATCAAACGCATTATTTTTGTTGACCCAAAACAATACGAGGCCCTGCCCATCCAGCAAAAATATGACGTAGCAAGAACAATCGGGGCAATTAACAAGCAAATCACAAGCCGGGACGACGCCGGACTGCTGCTCCTCGGGCCCGGCCGATGGGGCACTACTACTCCTTCTTTAGGCGTTCCCGTCAGCTTTTCCGAAATAAACAACGTTTCAGTCCTGTGCGAGCTTGCCTGCGAAGGAACCAATCTTGTCCCCGACTTGTCTTTCGGCACGCACTTCTTCCAGGACCTCGTCGAAACAGACATCTTTTACGTCGCTATTTTCCCCGGCCACAAGGGTTTTTCATTTAACGAATCCTGGTTCCCCTCCCAGCCCAATCAACTGGCGCAACTGCTTCCTGAAAAAGACAAATACGCCGACGTTATTAAAGTTATCAACCTGACTGGCAAGCCCGCCCGTATCCTCGGCGACATCGTCTCCCAGCAGGTTATGTGCTTTCTTCCCTGACCCAAAAAAAGAAATTAGCCCTTTTTGGGACTCTACCTTATAATGTTATAAGCCAATCTGATGTAATCTATTAAGATTTAATGCTTCCCGTCTGCGCTGAAAACCGGCTATAATTATGCCCTTGAGGTGTTTTGTGGCCTCGTGTCCCGATTTATCGGGGTTAACCCAAATAGCCCATTGCAAAAATAAGGAGATCTCTCAAATGAAAGCCAGCACCGCCGTTCAGTCAGTTTATGACCAGGTCCTCAAACGCAACCCCGGTGAAGCAGAATTCCATCAGGCAGTAAAAGAAGTCCTCGAATGTCTTCAGCCCGTCTTGGACAAGCACCCCGAATACGTCAAAGCCAAAATCCTCGACCGTCTCGTCGAGCCGGAAAGGCAAATCATCTTCCGCGTCCCATGGCAGGACGACAAAGGTGAATTTCAGGTCAATCGCGGTTTCCGCATCGAGTTCAACAGCGCGCTTGGCCCCTATAAGGGCGGCATACGGTTTCATCCGAGCGTCTATATCGGTATCATCAAGTTCCTCGGCTTCGAGCAGATTCTGAAAAACTCGCTCACCGGCCTGATGATGGGCGGCGGGAAAGGCGGCTCCGATTTCGACCCCAAAGGTAAATCCGACGGCGAAGTGATGCGCTTCTGCCAGAGTTTTGTAACGGAGCTGTTCCGTCATATCGGTCCTGATACCGATGTCCCCGCCGGCGATATTGGCGTAGGCGGACGCGAAGTCGGCTTTATGTTCGGACAATATAAACGGCTTAAAAACGAATTCACAGGCGTCTTGACGGGCAAAGGCCTCGAATGGGGCGGCTCATTAGTCAGGACAGAAGCGACCGGCTACGGTCTTGTCTATATTATGGCCGAGGCCCTTAAAGACCAGGGCAAATCATTCGACGGAACGACCGTCGTCGTCTCCGGCTCAGGCAACGTCGCCATATACGCAGTCGAAAAGGTCCAGCAATTGGGCGGCAAGGTCGTTGCTATGAGCGATTCCAACGGCTACATATACGACGCTGACGGCATCAACCTGGACACGATAAAGAAAATCAAGGAAATCGAACGCAAGCGTATCAAGGAATATCTCTCATACCACAAAAAGGCCAAGTATACTGAGGGTTGCTCCGGTATATGGAACGTCAAATGCGACGTTGCGCTGCCCTGCGCGACGCAGAACGAGCTTGACGAAGCAGGCGCAAAGATACTCGCGAAGAACGGCTGCCTCGCCGTCGGTGAAGGCGCAAATATGCCCTGCACTCCTGAAGCCGCGGATGTTTTCCTGCACAATAAGATGCTGTTTTTACCCGGTAAGGCCGCAAATGCAGGCGGCGTAGCCGTTTCAGGACTCGAAATGGCGCAGAACAGCCAGCGCATCCCCTGGACATTCGAAAAGGCAGACGCTGAGCTGAAAATCATTATGACCACAATTTACACAAACGCCCGCCAAGCCGCCGAAGAATACGGCCAGCCTAACAATTTCATCGTCGGCGCAAATATCGCCGGCTTTATCAAGGTCGCAAAAGCAATGCTCGCCCAGGGCCTTGTCTAAACAAATCACCGACTCACACAGGGGCGGCTGTAAAAAACAGCCGCCCTTTTTATTGCCTCAAAGCCGCAAAACAATTACAATCGAAACCATGCAAAATAATCCTGACATCAATAAAGCAATCCGGCAGCACGTTGAAATGGCGGAGTTTTTCAGCGGCGGTGTGTTAGCGAAGCCCCTGCCGAAAAACACTAAAGAGCTTGAGGAAATCGCCGAAGAGGCGCGCCAATGCCGTAAGTGCGAGCTTGGCTCACAAAGAACAAACGCAGTTCCGGGTGAAGGCAATCCCTCAGCTCGGATTATGTTTGTCGGTGAGGCCCCCGGTGCCGATGAAGATGCTCAGGCAAGACCTTTCGTCGGACGAGCCGGTCAGTTGCTCGACAAAATCATCAAGGCCTGCGGCTTGAAACGCCAGGACGTCTGGATTGGCAATATTCTCAAATGCCGGCCGCCGGATAATCGAGACCCGAGGCCAGAAGAGATAATTGCCTGTCTGCCATTTCTGCAAAGACAAATCGAACTGATAAATCCGGAGGTCATCGTCGCCTTAGGCGCTCACGCCGCAAAGACACTTCTAGATACTCCGAAATCCATAGGACAGTTAAGGGGATTGTTTCACGAATACACCCCGGGTATAGGCAAACGTCCGATAAAACTTATGGCAACTTTTCATCCTGCCTATCTGCTTCGCAATTATTCAGAAGAAAATCGCAGAAAGGTCTGGGAAGATATGAAAAAAGTCCTCACTGAGCTTGACCTGCCCGTCCCATAAAATTGCATAATTTTGAATAAAATTGAGTATTGAGAACTAAGAATTCTAATAATTTTACTCTATCCCCTTAATATTCAAGGATTTACGTATTTTTGCCTTATCTGCGGAATTCCCATTAATTTTTTAGGAATTTTTTATTTTTTTCTTGACATTATAGGCCCGCCTATAGTATTCTAACCTTAATGAAGGTCAGCAAAAACCTGAGGGGGGGGTAATGTATTTGCTGGCTTTTGAAGAAAAGAGTAGGGTTAAGCAGTAAAAGAAGTGGAGAGTATAAGTGAGAAGGGTGTTGCATCAGGGTTTTAAAGTTGTTTTTGTAGTTTTTATATCCCTGATATTTACTGGGAGAACTCAGGCAGAATATCAGTTCGGTTTCGATATATTCACTTCCAACGGCCCATATTATGATGACTCGCGTTTACAATTTTCAGTAGTAGTATCGAACGGCCAGAACCACGTCGATTTCACGTTCTACAATAACAGCTCTCTCAACTCGTCTGTGGCAAGAATTTATTTCGATGACGGCTCGCTGCTCGGTATCTCCAACATAGCCAGCAGTTCCGGAGTTTCGTTCCATGAGGGCGCACCCGGAAACAATATGCCCGGCGGTTCATTGATCGGTTTCTACGCCGACAGAGAATTTACAATCGGGGCAGATAATCCGGAACCACAAAATGGAGTTAACGCCCCTCCGCCGGGGATGGAATGGGTCAAGGTAGGTTTTGACCTCGTAAACGGCGGCACACTTGAAGGCGTGATACAAGAACTATTCACCGGAGAATTGAAAATAGGCCTTCATATCATTTCAATCGACGGTCCGCCGAGCTCGAGCGAATCCGCGATTATGGTAATTCCCGAACCGGCGACATTATGCCTGCTTGCTGCCGGCGCGGCACTTGCCTTAAGAAAACATAAAAGATAATTCCTTCACCCCTCCTCAATTAATTTTTCCTGAGACCGCTATTCAGCTCAAACTGCTGTATTTTAAACGCGGTTTGAAAACTTTTATCTTGATTTTTTATGAAAAACCTGATATTTGGTTTGTTTTATATTCGTGAAAACAATAAACAATCTGTAGTGCTGACTTGTGAGGAAAATGAAATGATATCGGGCATTTTTAAACAATCTGCGGTGCTATGTTTAATGCTTTTCTCTTTACCTGTGATGGCTCAGCCCTCGGGCGGGCCTTACGGGCCGATTACGCAAACTTATGATTTGCCGAAAGACGCCGGTAAAATTTACTATGTTGCTCCCGACGGAAACGCTGGGCAATCAGGCCAGACAATCGATAAGCCCGCGACTTTTGCCGCAGCCATAGAGCGGGTTAAAACCGGCGATGCAATTATAATGCGAGGAGGCACATACCGCACAGGCGGATTGAAATTGAACCAGGGAATCACAATACAGCCATACAAGGATGAAAAACCGGTTTTAAAAGGGGCTTTCCCGGCCGAGAAGTGGGAACGGCAGGAAAACGGATTATGGAAAACGAAATGGCAGCGATTATTTCCCGACAAGCCCGCAAGCTGGTGGCAGCAGGAAAGAAACAAAAAGACGCCTCTTCATCGTTTTAACAATGATATGGTTTTCGTTGACGGCAGGTTTTTACAATCGGCGGGTACTGAGAAGGAAGTCAATGAGAATACGTTTTATATAAACTACGATGCAGGTGAAGTTTTTATCGGCGCCGACCCGACAAATCGACTGGTGGAAATAACCGCCTTCGACAGCGCTCTGACACGGACAAAGGGAAATTGCCACGGCAAGGTCTCGGACCGCAAAGGACCGGTTATTCGCGGAATCACTTTAACCCAGTATGCCTATCGCGCACTCGAAATCGAAGGCAAAGACCCGGAGGGCCTTTCCGATGAATCAAAACACGGCAAAGACGTCGTGGGAACAATTTTGGAAAACTGCACGATTTCCTTCTGCTCGCGCGTAGGCGCCTACCTCAGAGGCGACAAATTGGTGATGCGCAACTGCTTAGTCAGCGACACCAGCACCGAGGGGATTTACATTTTAAGCTCATCCGATGTTTTGCTGGAGAAAAACATCTTCAGACGAAATAATATCGAGAACATAACGGGATACTTTCCCGCGGGCGTAAAGATTTTCAATCAATGCTACCGCGTCACATGCCGGGACAATCTCGTCACCGACCAGCCGAACTCAAACGGTATCTGGTACGACGTGGGCAACGTCGATGGCATATTCATCAACAACATAGTCGAGGGCGTGGGAGATATAAATTACCCCTTCGCCAGGGAACGCTTCTGGCCGAGCGATAACGGATTTTTCTTTGAAATATCCAAAGGTGCGATTTGCGCCGGCAACGTGTTTATAAATTGCGACCACGGCATTTTTGTGCTGAACAGTTCCAATGTTCAAATTTACCAGAACACATTTGTCAACAGCACCGCCTGTATCGGGCGCAACAACAGAACCGCCGCCGGCGACCAATTCGACTGGCATCCCAGCACAGGCCCGGACGTCAACGCAAGGGAAGGGCACATTTTTGTCAACAATCTGCTTGCCGGAGACAAGAATTTCAACAGGCCGCTTCTGGCTTTCTCGCAGATGCCCCTGCTGTGCGAACGGCTCGACAAGCCCCAGGTCAAAAAACTCGACTATAATGCTTATGTCCGGCAGTGCGAAAAAACGTCTGACCCGTTGATTCTCTGGAGCCCTGCAAAAAACGGAAAATGCCAGACGGCTCTTGAGTCGCCGGAGGATTTGCATAAATTGCATCCTGAATTTTCCGCCAACTGCCGCTATTTTCCAGGTTATGACGGACCTTTATTCAAAAGTCCCCAATCAGGCGATTATCATTTGTTAAAGGCATTTCCCGCGTCCGCTTCCGGTTCGCCTCTTCCGCCTGAAATAAACGCGATTCTGAGCTTGTCTCAAAAAAATATACCGTTCATTGGCGCCTATGAGCCGATTCCATGAATATGTCTGCTTGTAAAGCTCAATAATAATCGCAAGAGTCAGACACAAATGATTGATTATTACCTGCGATTTCCGCTATAATACTCAGCCGTTTCACGGGCGATTAGCTCAGCCGGTAGAGCAGCTGACTCTTAATCAGCGGGTCGCAGGTTCGATTCCTGCATCGCCCACTATAAATGGGGCAGATAACTTCCAATCAGGCGAACGGCCAAAACGGTCATAAACTCAGGGCCGCGGCAATCATCTTTATAGCTTGCGTCTGCGGCTGGTTTGTTATGGAATTGGAAATTCTGGGGGTCAGGGCTTTGACGCCGTATTTCGGAAGCGCCATTTACGTCGTAACGGGCAGCGTAATCGGTGTATTTCTGCTTTCGCTTTCTGCCGGCTATATACTGGGCGGGTGGCTGTCCAGAAAGGCAGGCAACCGGCGAATCTTCGGTTTGAACCTCGTTGTGTCTGGCGCCTGGCTGTGCGTGATACCTTTTTTTATAGAGCCGGTCTGCGAAGGTATGTTCAACATCGGCCTCGATGAAAAATGGGGCTCACTTTTAGCGTCGCTTGTTCTGTTCGGCACGCCGACTGCGCTTTTGGGCACGGTTTCGCCCGTCGCGGCACGATGGCTGACAACACAAGCAGGCGATTCCGGTTTTAACGCCGGCCTTGTTCTTGCCTTTTCCACAGTGGCAAGCTTTGTCGGCTGTATCGTAACCGCATTTTATCTTGTGCTTGTCTCCCTGCGTTATACTCTTTACATATCAGGCGCCGTATTATTGACTTTAGGCCTGGTGATTATTCTGCAAAAGGCAAAACAAAAGACCATTTTGAATATCGTGATTTTTATTGCGTCTTTCTGGAATTTATCCTTAACAAGCGAGGTAAAGGCCGAGGAATTAGGCCCGCTGATTTATCAAAAAAACTCACTTTATCACAGCATATTCGTCAATCGGCAGGGTTCCATTGTTACACTTCGTTTCGGCAGGCAGGCCAACGCTACAGTTCAAAGCCAGGTCAACCTCGATAATTTACGCCGGCACCAGCTCGAATATACGGGACTGATGTTTTGCGGATTGCTCTATAAACCGGCGCCGCAAAAGGTGCTCGTGCTCGGCCTTGGCGGCGGCGTTATTCCACGCGAAATGCATTATTATTTCCCCTCCGCCGATATAAACGTTGTCGATATTGATGAGGAGATTCCGCTGATAGCAAAGCAGTTTTTTAGCTTTCGCGAGGACGATAAGCTCAAGGTGTATATCGCCGACGGCAGGATTTTCATCAGGCAGCAGCTACGCCAGAATCCCGTCGCCAACTACGACTTTATCATTCTCGATGCGTTCAACGGCGACTACATCCCGTTTCATCTTATGACTCGTGAATTTCTCGAGGAAGTAAAAGAAATTCTCACCGATGATGGTGTAGTTGTCGCCAACGTATTTTTTACAAATCGTCTTTTTGACGCCGAGTTTAAGACCTTCTATGATGTCTTCGGGCGCTGCCAGGCGTTTTTCGGCGCCAAATCCGCAAATGCTATGCTGGTCGCTCCCGGCCATTCTGCGCCGATACTTACAATAAATGAAGCCCTCAAAAGCGCGGAAACATTACAAAGAAAACACAAGTTTGATTTTAATATGATTATGGTTGCAAATCGCCTGCGAACCGATGCAACTCCCGAACCGAAGGCAAAGGTGCTCACGGACGACCGTGCGCCTGTAAACTGGTTGCGCACGCGAGAGAGAAGACAATCTCCTCAACGTCCCTAATCCATCCGTGCGGCTTAATCTTTATATATGTGCGTGTGGTCCTGCGTCAGTCCCGAGCCCATCACGGCCAGCAGCAATAGCTCCACTGCGATAACGAGCAACACCGGCCCTAATAAAATACTGCAAACAGCCGTAAATTCCTTGATGGGCCCGTCCCATAGGCCGCCGCCGCAACACCGGCAGGCCGCCTCAATCATAAAATATGCCGCTATCGACGTCCCTAACCATATAAGCACCCACACCACAGCCATAATCCTGCCCTCCAATCTAAGTTCAGGTTTTCCGGCCCTTGTTACGGTGCGAACTGCTGACGTCCTGTTCAGCTCCGACACATCTATTATACCAAAAAATAGCCGTGTCAAATAAAAAATCCTTCAAGAATATAGGAATTGATTAATTAATGCGTGTCAATGAAATTGATAAGACCGGTAAACCCCTGTCAGGCATCAAAAACCCTTATTACAGCTAAGGTTATGAGCAAAATAATCACTAACAAGGCCGCCCTGAGAATACGTAACGATGGTGTTTTGGGCTCGATTAAACGCCAGACGAATCTCCATAGGACCCCTATCAGGCACAATCGTAAAACAGTACTAATCACACCTCCAACCATATTCAAAATTATACCCTATTTTACCATTACGAGTCAAGCATAATTGCCCTATATTAACATATAAACGGCTATACCCTGCTTTTAATCCCAATAACAGTATTAAAAAATGGGTTTCAGGTCTTGCCTATTTTAACACTTGCTTATGTTGTCTTTCTAAGTGAAAAATAGGCGATTGACTTAAGGTCTATAATTATTAAAGACGCGGGAAATGATAAGCCGAAAAAAACGGGCAGGATGTTTTATAAATAACTGGTTTATGTTTAAGGAGAAACAGATGCAGTTTTTTAACGAAATCAAGAAATGGCTTGTGGAGATTACGGAAATCGCGCTATTGTTAGTTGCCCTCGGGGTCGTAGTTGAAATCCTGTTCGGCAATACGGTGCCGTTCTTCGGCCAGGTCATCACCAACATCACCAACATTCTCGGTATGCTCGGCGACAAGGGCCTCGTCGGCTTGGTCTCTCTGGGGATTATCCTGTTTTTATTCAACCGCAGAAGAGCAACTTCGTAAAATAGATGTCAGAAAACGGAGGACGGATGACAGAACTCATCCGTCTTCTGTTTTTTTAACTCATCTATCTTTTTATTGTCTGCGACGACACAGGACTGCAAAAGAGCCGAGAGCGAGCAATACAACAGTTGCGGGTTCGGGGATGATTTGAATATGTGAACGGGTGATATCGCCCTGTAAACGGTCGCCGATAAAGTTGATATGGAAAGGATAACCATTAGATAACCAATTGCCTTGAACGCCGCCGGCGTCCTGGGGGCCGGATGATGGGAAGAAATACGCATTACCGGTATATAACTTTAGCCAGCCGGTGCTCGCTTCGTCAATCCAAAGATTAAATATACTGCCTCCAAAAATTTCTGCCTTGGCATCAGGATTAAGATTAAGGGTACTTATAGAACCACCAGACATCGTGAGTTTACTGTTGTCAAACATGTTGAAAACATCCACCGCCCCCGCCGCTCCAAGCATTGTAACTGTTACGTTATCGTACGTGTTAAGAAAATCAGCTGAACCGGGCCATTCAGGGCTTCCTGGTATGTCGTAATGTTTATCTCCTGTCCAGTTTATTATCATTTCTGCATACGATTGACTCTGAAGAAATAACGAGGAGATGACCAATACCAATATTATTCGTAATTTAAGCATAATATTGCCTTTTTTAAAAGTAAGTTTTGCCATTTTTAAGAAGCGATTCAATAACTTATCTTTTGCGACGGCGAAGAATAGCCAAAGAACCGAGACCGATCATGACAAAAGTCGCAGGTTCGGGGATGAATTGAACTTTTGAGTATGCGCCGTCGCTGATAAGCTTTATGCTAAAGGGCATATTTCCTAAAGTTAACCAATTGCCATATAAATAACCTTGGCCATTTGGCCCCAATGGCTCAAACCTGTCAAATGTAGCATATAATGTGAGCAATGAGGTGT
>CAYLXJ010000040.1:0-11640 GCA_964387385.1 uncultured Pirellulales bacterium | reverse complement strand
TATAAAGGCAGGCCGTTCCAGATACACGTGCACGTCATCAAAAAGGACGACCGGGAATCTCTCTCTACGTTGAAGTTCAGAGACCTTCTTCGCAAAGACAAACGACTGAGAGACCGATATATTCAATGCAAAAGACGGATATTGCGGGAGGGCACGACCGATTCACTGGATTATTGCAGAGCCAAAAGCTCTTTCATAAAACAAGTCATTTAGGAAATTCCGGCATCAGTTAAGTGTTTCAGCAGATAAGCTTTTTCCGGGCCGCCAAGGTTTTCCCAGGGCAATGTATCATCCATTATGAATTGCTTTTGCGCTGCTGCGTCGAGATTCATACTGAATTTTTGAAATGCTTCCCGCCAGATTTCCGGTTTGAATGACTCGCTCCACAAATCGAACTTCGCGCCGTTTCGCCAGGCGTATTCGATTACGTCACACAGGCGTCTATCGCCCCGGCCGATGGCCGATTCGAGAACCGATTGCTCGATATCGTGAAATTTGAACTGCAAAAAATTTGCCCTGAGCATCTTTTTTTCGTCCAGTATTAGCCATTTTGCCTTTTCAAAATACTCCCTCGGCTTCTGCGTAAGCCAGCCGAAGGGCGTATGCGGCTTGGGCACAAGCCAGCTCACCGTGATATTGACTGAGGCGGTCCTGCCGTCAACTTCTTTGCGTAATTTTGCTAATTTATTTGCAAGGTGCACGATTTGTTTTACATCGTCCTCGGTCTCACTGGGCAGGCCCGTCATAAAATATAGTTTCAGTTTTTGCCAGCCCGCCTGATACGCTGACAATACTGCGGCAAACAAGTCCTCATCTTTGATGGGTTTATTGATGATTTGACGCAGATGTTCCGTTGCTGCCTCAACGGCAATTGTTAAACCGCTTTTGCGCACGTAAGAAACGAGTTTTGCCACCCGCTGCAGTTGCTCACCGACCCGCAAGCTGGGCAGGGAAAGCCCCACGTATTTGTCTGAAAGATAAACTTGCAGCTGTTCGATGAGTTTTTCAAGGTCGGGATAATCGGCCGTAGATAAGCTCAATAAGCTGACGGTATCGAAGCCGGTTGCTTTATAACAGGCCTTTGCTGTTTCAACGATTTTTTCGATGCTGCGATAGCGAATCGGCCTTCGACAAAAGCTCGCTTGGCAGAACCGGCAGCGCCCGGGACAGCCCCGCATTATCTCGATACTGACCCGCTCCTGCACCGCCTCTGCGAAAGGCACAATCGGCTTCAAAGGCACGGGTGCGTTATCGAAATCTTCGACTACCGCGTTTTTCAAACGCGTCGGCAACCCTTCTTCAATGGATGTTAACGATTTGATTTTCTCGTCTTCATATTCAAATTTATAAAACGAAGGCACGTATGCCCAGTCAAAATTTCTCGCGGCGGCTAACAGTACGTCTTTTTTGCCGTGTCCTTCTTTTTTCAGTTTGATAATCAATTTCGCCAGTCCAACGACTGCCTCTTCCGCCTCGCCTAAGACAAACAGGTCGATAAATTCAGCCGCCGGCTCGCAGCAGTTTGCCATCCCGCCGCCCGCGATGATTATGGGGTCGGTTTCTTTGCGGTCTTTACTTCTTACTTTCAAGCCGGCCAAATCCAGCATATTAAGAACATTGGTATAGCAAAGCTCGTTGGTCAAGCTGAAGCCGATAACGTCGAAGCTCGATAAAGCCGCTTTTGATTCGAGAGAAAAAAGCGGTATGTTTTTTTGCCGAAGGATTTCCTCAGCATCCAGCCACGGAGCAAAAGCCCGCTCTGCGGCGACATTGGGCATCTTGTTGAGGATGTTATAAACAATCGCAAGACCCGTATGGCTCATACCGACTTCGTATGTGTCGGGAAAACATAACGCAACAGTCAGGTCGCAGGTGTGCAGGTCTTTTTTAATCTGGTTGATTTCGCCGCCGATGTATCTGCTCGGCCTGCGGACAAAAGGCAGAAATTCCTTTTCAACTCTGTCAGCCAGTATTATCGGTTCTTTATTTTTCACGCAGGCATTATAGCGTATAATTGCCGCGATTATGAGCGACAACAAAATGAAAATCCTGTTCGGCGCTGTTTTCGGAATATGTCTTTTTATAGCTCTATTGCTGATAGGCAGAAGGTCTCAGCCTGTGCAGGTCGATGGAGGCTATCGAATGGTAATGGGAACGTTCGCGAGGATTGTGGCTGTCGCGGATGATGCTCAAAAGGCAAGTGACTGTATCGACGCCGGCTTTGAGGAATTGAGACGAATCGATAACCTGATGAGCGATTACAAGCCGGATTCAGAATTAAGCAAAGTCAACCGCGAGGCGTTTCCCGGCCCAATCAAAATAAGCGATGAGCTTTTCGGCCTTTTACAAAAAAGCACCGATTTCAGCCGATTGTCAGGGGGTGCGTTCGATATTACCGTCGGGCCTTTAGTTGACCTTTGGAAAAAGGCCGGCGAGGCAAATGCAATGCCGGATGTCGAGGCGATTGCCGAGGCAAAAGCCCGTGTCGGCTATGAAAAACTGATACTTGATGCTAATGAGAAAAAGGTCCGGTTCGCGGTTGAAGGTATGCGTCTGGATTTGGGCGGGATTGCGAAAGGTTACTCAGTTGATAAGGCCGTTGAGTTAATGAAGAAAAAAGGGGCGCTCGCCGGCATGGTCGATTCGGGCGGCAACATATATTGCTTCGGCAAACCGACAGACCGCGACTTCTGGCTGATAGGAATTCAGGATCCTCGTGTGGAAAATGAGGAGCCGTTAATGGTCTTGAAGTTGAAGGACTATGCCGTTGCGACAAGCGGGGATTACAGGCGTTTTGTTACCATTGGGGCTAAAAAAGTCAGCCATATAATTGATGTTAATACCGCCACAGGCGCAGGCAAATTATCCGGCGATACAATAATTGCCCCTACGGCCTTAGAGGCCGACGCCCTTTCAACAGCCGTTAATGTTCTCGGCCCCGAAAAAGGCCTCGCACTTATCGAGACACTTTCCGCCTCGCCAAAGGCGGGCGAGACCTCGCCAAAAGGCGGGCCTAATATCGAATGTATCCTCATAACCCCCGGGCCGGAGTTTAGGGTTATTAAAAGCAGCCGCACAGACGCTTATATCAATCAGTGAGTAGCATTTCCGATTGTCGATTGCCGATTTTCAATTTGCGATTTTGGAATAGGGGGTTTATAGTAATTTGGCAGAAACTTATGGCCGCCCCTGCTCCCTTTAGGGGAAAACGCGGGGGCTACGAAAGAGAATCGCACCTTTGCCCGCCTGCACTCACATGTTGTTAGTGAGTGTCAGCGTTGCTATTTGGAATATGACTTTGTAAAGAGTGAGGAAATAAGTATGGTGCCCCTAATGGCACTAACTTAATGGGAAATTAGATTAAAAGAATGGTCTTGTTTAGCAGGCAAAACATAGAAATTTCCCTTGAATCGGCATTTTGAACCGGCCTCTAATGCTATGAAATATGGTCAAATACGCTTAAGTTATACGCTTTATGAAAAAAACTCGCGCGCATGTTAAAATGGGGTAGCGCGAGACGTGATAATCTGTCATACTCTGTGAAAAAAAAGAGAAACGCCAGATGAATGTTAATTCACATCGCCCCGAAGACCGCCAGCAATTGTTCTTAAGAATCCAAAAGGAAGCTAACGCCAAACAACGCGACCGTTATCGAGCCGTGCTTCTTGCTCTGGATGGTCATCTCACCGAAGCCATAATGAGCACGTTGAGCCGAAGCAAGAATTTTGTGCAGCGTTGGGTATATGCATATCGTGACGGCGGCATAGATGCAATTTGCCCCAAACCGCCAACCGGTCGTCCCCCTAAACTTCCAGCTCAGTCGCAACGCCGGTTCAAAGAAAGATTTCTTGCGGGCCCGACTGAGAAGGACGGAGTGTGCACTCTGCGGGCCAAAGACGCAATGCGAATCTTGGAAAAGGAGTTCGGCGTTCGTTATACGCTTCCAGGCGTCTATGACCTGCTGCACAGCTTGAATCTTTCTTGTCTTCAGCCGCGTCCTCGGCATCGCAAGAATGACCGCAAACAGATGGAAAAGTGGCTTAAAGACGCCCCCCTTTTGTCCGTAAAGTGCGACAAGATAATCCTGGAAAGCGAGTAGAGGTTTGGTTTGAAGATGAAGCGAGGGTCGGTCAGCAGGGAACCTTGACTCGTTGCTGGGCACAAAGGGGAACACGACCGACGGCGGTCAAGCAAACCGAATACGAATGGGTTTATCTTTTCGCAGCGGTAAATCCCCTGACTGGTTCATCATCGGCGCTGCTGTCGCCTTCGGTGAATACCGAGTATATGAACCATCATCTGCGTTTCATATCCGAACAGGCCGATTCAAATGTTCATATAGTGCTGGTTGTGGACAACGCCGGCTGGCACTCGGCAAAGGGTCTGCGGATGCCACAAAACATAACGTTGTTTTATCTGCCCGCTTACAGCCCCGAACTGAATCCCATTGAGCGACTGTGGTCGTATTTGAAAAGTCACTATCTGAGCAATCGTGCCTATAGCGATTATGACGACTTGTTCTCGGCGTGCAGAGATGCGTGGAATAAACTCACGCCAAACGAACTTTGTTCGATATGCCGAACCGAATGGTTACTGCACGAGAAATAATCAGAATGCGTATTAGTGCCATTATATGGTGTCCCCGGATTTCCCGAAATACATTGGAAAAGCCGAACCGGCCAAATGCTCCTGAACGCCGGCAGACGCGCCTCTATGCACGACGCCATTATGGGCCTCGATTCCCTCGATGGCGACCCGTTGAATTGAAACGCAGAATAATACCGTTTTTGAAATTTAGCCCCCGAATTTATTCCGGGGTTGCTTGCGTGAGGTTTGCTAAAATTTTTAATCGTAGAGCGGGGTTTACCCCGCTTTTTCCTTTAACCGCCACGACTTTCCAGCCGAAATAACCATTGTAATTGGCGAGATAGCCCACCAGCACCCGACAAGCTCCACTTCGCCGAAAGGACAAATAATAAACAATAAAAGATGTTTAGTGGAGAAATAGAACAATGGTTTCAAACTTAACTCTTAGTAATTTTGCCGATTGGGCGACTGTGTTATGCGCTATCATTGCAATAATTGCTTTATTCTACACCGCTTATCAAATTAGAATAAACACTAATACAAATCGGGCAAAATTTTATCTTGAACTTGAGAAAATGTCTAAATCCCATGACCAAGTGCATTTGAATCTTCGCCCCGGAGGTAAATGGTCTGATGGTGTCTCATCTCCAAAGGGACCAGAAGAGTGGTTACTGCTGGAAGATTACATGGGTTTTTTTGAACACTGCGAGAACATGATAAAAATGAAACTTATTGACGAATCAACATTCAAGGACATTTTTGGGTATCGACTCAAGAACATTATTAATAACCGTTCAATAGTTAATTGCAAACTTCGTAAAGAGGCGGAATATTGGAAAAACTTTTTGGACTTACTCAAGAGATTTGACATTTCTCTGCCGTAGGGAGATTTAAAATGATAGATTGTGACTTTGCAGCGGATATAGGGTATTTAGTACTGTCTATACTAATTGTTTTGGCTATATCTTTCGGGATAACGGTCATAGTAATACTATTTAACAGACCTCTAAAACATCAAAGAGATAGCCAGAACGACCTAATCACCTGGATTAAAGAAGGTTTTCCAATTAAATCAGACCTTGAACGCAAGATTGACGAGATTCTAAAAAAATAGAAAAGTTTGGTGGGCATAACCCACCCTACAAAATAAAAGCAAAAATTCTCTGTGTCCTCCCTTCGACTTTGCTCAGGGCAGGCTGTGGTTAAATGACTGCTGTTTGATGTCGATGGCTGTGGCACTCGATGTTGACTGCGACGGGGAGAGATGCGATGTGGCAGGGGGCGGATTCGATGAGAACGGCAAGGACGGTCGTATCGCCGCCGAGGCCCTGCGGGCCTACGCCGAGACGATTGATACGGGAAAGCAGGTCGCTTTCCAATTTAGCGTAAAATGAATCAGCGTTCGGCTCGCCGATATTTCTCAATAACGCTTTTTTACTCAACAGGCAGGACAATTCGAAATCTCCGCCGATGCCGATGCCAACGATAAAAGGGGGACAGGCGTCGGCGCCGCCGTTTCGGACGACATCCAAAACCCAGTCGGTTATTTCATTTGCCTCTGCGGTAGGCCTGAATATCCTGAAGGCGCTTTTATTTTCGCATCCGCCGCCTTTGGCCATAACGGTTATCTTCAATTTATCGCCGGGAACAATAGACCAGTGAATTACGGCTGGGGTGTTGGTGTCGGTATTTTTTCGCTGTTTCAAGGGTTCTGCCACGACGCTTTTGCGAAGCCGGCCTTTTTCATAGCCGGCCCAAACGCCTTCGTTGATTGCATCGATGGGTGTTTTGCCTGCGGGACAATCGATGAGCGTGTTGCAGCCCTCCTCGACAAAAACGACGGCAAGCCCCGTATCCTGGCAAAGCGGGAGCTGCTCTGAGACCGCAAGGCGGGCGTTTTCAATAAGCTGCTCGAGGATTTTAACCCCAAGAGGATTTGATTCTTTTTTCGCCGCCTTCTGCAGAGCCGACAGGACGTCTGGAGGCAATTCGTAAGCCGACTTTACGCACAGCGTCTCGACCGTCTCTACGATTTTTTTAAATTCAATACTTCTCACGAGAAAACTGAAATAATCTGTGAAATATGTGGTTCAATTCTGCCCGATATTAACTTCGTACGTTTTATAGGTCGTATTGCCGACGTCGTCTAACAGGCGCAGAGCGATAATGTGCTGGCCTGCGGCGAACTTTTCGATTTCGATAGTGAAATCCTCGCTTGTGGTATCATAAACGAAATCGTCCGGCACAACCCCCTTCCATTTGGCGTTACTATCAACGGTGAACTCGACTTTGCCGATGGCGCTTAATTCGTCGCTGACATTTAATTTGAGCGTCAGCGTTTCGCCTTTTTTATTGATAGTATGGTTTTTGATGAAAGGTCCCGTGTTATCGACCACGACAACGTCGCTGATTCTGCTGCCGGTCAGCTTTGTTTCAGGGGTGTTGCTTCTCTCGTCGCTTGCCGTGACGCGAATTTCGTATCGGCCGTCCTCGACGGTGCGGCTGTCCCAGTCAAAGGCCGGATTCTCGACGTCTTTATCGATTTCAACCCAGCCGGTTCTGCCTACTTTCCTGAAATCGATTTTGTAAATAAGCTTGTCTGCGTTGTCGTCTTTAACGTTGTAGCTGATTTTAAATCCCGATGCGCCCCCGCTTTTTTCGGGTGGTTTGCCGGGCGAATCGATCCGCGAAACGTTTATCGACTCGACTACGGGGGCAAGATTCGGCACTGTCGAGGCAATCGCGACCTCTCGCACGACAGGCGTTGATTTTTCGCTTCCACGCAGAACGAGCTTATACTGACAGAACCTGCCCGTGGGACAATCGAGCTGCACCGGCCCTGTTACATCCTGAAGGCCGGTCCACTTCGAGAAACTCGGGTCGTTAATGTCTTTGACGTTTCCGCTTCTGCTTGCGACCAAAACATTGCAGTCGCCGGGAATGTCTGCCTCAATCTGAAGCTTGCCCCATTTGGCGGGTTGTCCCGCATCAACGAGGTCTGATGTGTATGTGCCCTCGCGGGAAAAGGCCTTTGCCAGCTTGACCAGTTTGGCGGGGTTGGCCGAACCGATATACACATCGTCGCCTGAAACGCTTACCGCGGTAACCTGTGAGGCCTGTTTGTCCTGGTAAAGAATCGAGTTCTTTTCCGAATTGGGGTCAACACTGAAAAGCTGCCCGTCGTTTCCTGTCCCGAGGAGAATTTCCCTGCCTCTCTGCGCAAGGCAGAAGAATACGGCCGACTCGCTGAATACGTCCGTAACAAAACCATCTTTTGTGATTTTGTAAAGAACGCTTGCCTGTGCGGGTCTGGGCGGTCTCGGGCGAGGTGCCTTTTGTTCAGCCGGCTGCTCGGCTGACGCCTCTTTCGTATTGGCGATTTGAAGCTTAAGACCGCCTGCGAGCTGCACAGTCGAACCGTCTGAGCTGTCGCCCCCAGGCGGCTCTTCCTGCTGTTCTTCCTGCTCTTCGGGCCTTCCTGGAGGCGGCACCTGAGCAGCAAATCTCATCTCCGCCCGAATCACAAAAGCGGAAGTCGCCGCCGCGTAAAGGTCTGCGTCTATAAACAACAGCGACGTGATTTCCTGCTGGTCGCTGTCATACAGCACGCTTGCTTGTCTTGTCTGCGGGTCAATTTTATATACGAGGCCCCTCGTGTCGCTGCCTGCGTAAATTAAGCCGTCGGGTCCCTGTGCCAGAGAAAGAATGTTTTTGTCCGGGGTGTCCGCGAAAATTTCCGCTTTTTTACCAAGCGAATCGAGCCGGTAAATTTTTCCCTGAGGTCCCGTGCCGAGGTAAATATCGCCGGTTTTAACGACCATAATGGCAAAAATATAATTGGCGTCGTTGGGCTCAAACAGGGATTTCATCGAGCCGCCCTCAAGCCGATATAACGCGCACTTTCGTCCGCTTATACCGACAAGAAGCCGACCCGAAACGTCATTGGCCATTGCAAAAATGTGCTCGTTTGCGAGGTGTTTTTCGGCCTCGACGGTATTTGCGTCATTCGGCTCGTTGCTGTCTTTCCGCTGCGGTTCTTTAGTTAACTGTGCGGAGTAAATTTTTTTGAGCTTTCCGTCGCTGAAGGCATAAACGCCGCCGTTGGGACTTGTACCGATATAAACTGTATCGCCTCTGACGACGATAGTGTTGATTGACCAGACGCCCTCGAATTCCTTAACGAGGGTCTCGGCATATCTGCCTAATTCGATTGTGCCGCGAGAGCTGATTATAACGTTGTTGGGTTCGCCTTTGAGAAAATCCCGGTTGCTGCTGTGACGCACGACCCTGCTGGTTACCGCCCCGCAAACTGCCGGCATAAGGGCCATAAACAATAGCGCGACAACTATCCCTGATTTTTTATTTTCGATTTTCAATTTACTGCTCCACCGTAATATTCATAATTTTTCTGTCTATCAGCACACCGTCCGTGCGGACGCTTTTATCGATCCAGCCGGGAAACATCCTCATCGTTACCGCCCTTGCCGGGTCGCCGAGAACAATCGCCTTGGTGGCGGGCAAATCGGGAAGCTCGGCGTTCTCAATCGCCAGGCCGCCCGGCTGCAAGACCAAAATGCAGTGCAGGTCATTTCTTCCTATCGCCAGGACTCTATTAAGTGCGCCAACAAGCGTATCGAGATTTTCGGGCGTAAACCTGTGCGGCACCGCCTTTTTCAGGAACTCCTCGTAGCCGTAACCGCCGCATACCATTAGCTGATACATTCCCGGAGGCGTATCCTTCGGCACGGTGATACTGAAATTATACGACCGCTTCTGAGCCAGAAACGATTCGGTCACAACCTCCACATCAAGGTTTTCACCGCGCTTGACACGCCATTGCGACAATCCTATAGACCATATTGCGGAAGTGAGGTTTTTATCTTGTATCTGCAAATCCAGGTCCAGCGACTTAATCCGGACCTGCCTGTAAGGATTGTTCAGCAACAGCGCGACCGGGCTGATGCTGTCGCGAATCAGTTCCGCCAGATCCTGGCCCGTTGAGACGTTTTCAAAAGCAACCGTCTGGCCATCGTCCAGCTCGATAGTTCCTTTGTATCGAATGGTATTGTCCGGCGGGAGGTCTCCGAGCATAAGGGCCGCACCGGATACCGTTACACGCAATAACAGCGGCGTCAGCATGCGGTTATCGGCTATTAGGCAGTTATACAGTTTGGGCTGTTTATCGGGGTCGTTATACCGGCTTACTTTTAACGTAAGAGGAATCATTCTGGCCTTTGCCCCGATTTTGCCCCGGACAGCCGCTGATTCATCGGTTGTCAGCGCCCCCACCACGTTGCCGGAAGTCGCCATTTTAAACGAGCGCATCAAGCTCGAAACGACGGTATGCACCTCGCCGCCGGCCATAGGCAAATCCACCGGCCCGAAACCTAAAAATGAATGACCGAAGCCGTAAATCTCGTCGCCCCTCGTTTCGGTAACTGTCCCGACGACATCAATTGTTATATCGCCCATAACCAGCGGCACAGAAAGACACGACCCGGGAACCAGCTTTACGTCGCAGGCGTCCGAGCCGCCGGCGTTTCTGCCACCGCCCGAAACAGCCATAAATCCCAAAGGCCCAAGCGAGCCATCCAAATCATTCTTCACCGAGTCGGGCAAACCGGAAACTATAACAGGAGTAGGCAACGTCGTCGCGGCAGTTAATCCGGCCTTTGATAAGAAAAACGTCTTTGAAATTTTTTCCTGAACAGCCGCCAAATCGACGGGACTTGAAAAATCAAACGCCATACCCTGGGCGCCGGCGCCGTTCTTTTCAGGGGAACCATTGCCCACGCGCAGCATATATTCGATAGGCGTAACGCCGTAGAGGGGGTCTTTGCTGAACGACCAGCCGAACGCCAGGGCACCGGCCAGTCGGCCGTCAATATAAACGGGGGAGCCGCTGCAGCCGGCCGCGGGCCCCGTATGAATGAAACGCTCGTCTGTCCCGCGAACGAGTATAGCGTCCCTGTCGGGCATAATATCACGAACAACACTGAGGACCTCCAGCCCGAACTTCTCGACCTCGGAACCTTTGTAAACAGTCAGGCAGTATGCCTCCATACCGGGCCTGACCTCGTCTATACTGATGTATTTTGCCGGGTCCCAGATACCCGCTAATCCATTGGGAATAACACCCTCCGGCTTTTCGACGGCAAAACAAAAGACGTTTGCAGCTATACAAATTAATATACCTGCTGTTAATTTCCAAAAATACCGTTTCATTTGCACCCTTTGATGTCTTAATTTTTATAGAAACTTTATCATACAGACGCATAAGAGCCGTTGCAACATAAAAGGCATACTGTTAAAATAACCTTTTGTTTCGTCAGAAGGTTAATAAAGATAATTGAACGGAGAAAAAATGAAGGCCGAACATCGCCACGAATTGAAAACAAACGAGCTGGCCCAATGGCTTTTCAACCTGCCTGCCTGGGCACAGGAAAATCTCAGGACGATAATCTACGTCACAGCCGTTATCGTTGTCGTAGTTGCATATACAATCTGGTACCACTATCAGAAAACGATAGTGGCAGGCAGGGAGCAGACCAATTTGACCACGATGGTTACGCAGCTACCCCAGCTTAAGGCATACGTTGCCCAGACACAAACGCAGGGGGCTGATAATTCTTATATGCTTATGACGCCGGCTGAGGAACTGGGAAAGGTCGCTGCCAGCGCCAAAGACGATGCGGTCGCAGCGATGGCGCTGATTAAGCAGGGGGATACCTTACGAACGGAACTGCAGTTCAGGCCCAAGATTATCAGCAGGCCGGATTTTGAAGCCCAGATAAACAGGGCAAAAGAATGCTATGCAAAAGCCCTCGAAGTGCACCTCAAACGAAGCCCCAACCGCTCGCTCGAGGCGCTCGCTAAAATGGGTCTTGGTCTGTGCGAGGAAGAATTGGGCAATTCAGGCGAGGCACGCAAGATTTATGAGGAGCTGACGACCGGCGCCATCTACGAAGGCACTACAGCAGCAGCGGCCGCAAAAGAGCGCCTTGCTCTAATGGGTTCTTTTAACCAGAAGATTGTCATTATGCCTGCACCCAG
>CAYLXJ010000039.1:301-11872 GCA_964387385.1 uncultured Pirellulales bacterium | reverse complement strand
GAGTGCCCGGACGGGCTTACGTTACTCTGTCCGGAATATCAGGCGGTAAATCGGGCCGACGCAGTGAACAGGCCGGATTGATGCTGGAAAACGCGGAGTCAGTACTGAAGCAATTCGGGGCAGATTTTACCTGTGTGCCTCGGACCTGGATGTGGCTTGGAGATATTCTGTCGTGGTACGGCGAGTTTAACAATGTGCGAAATCAATTCTTTACAGAACGAGGGCTTATCGGCAAAGGCAGCCGGCAGTCGATGCCGGCCAGCACCGGTATCGGACTTCGACTTGCGGGAAGCGCCGAATGTGGTATGGACCTGACGGCCACTTTGGAACCGGCTGGTTCGATTGAGTTTCTGGCAGCAATTGGGCGGCAACAGTGTGCGATTGAGTACGGTTCGGCATTTTCGCGGGCGTCGTGCGCCAGCAGCCCTGCGGGTAAAACTATGTTTGTATCCGGCACGGCATCGATAGACGCGAAGGGATTGACCACGCACATCGGAGATGCGCGAGGACAGATCGAGGTAACAATAGAAAATGTCAGGGCTATATTGCACGATATGAACACCGGTGATGAGGACGTTGTTCAGGCCATTGCATATTGTAAAACAACGGAGGTGGAAGAAACCTTCGCAGAGTTCAGAAGCCGGCTTGAATGGCCGTGTGTGACAGTGATTTGTGACATTTGCAGAGACGACCTTTTATTTGAAATTGAGGCCGCTGCGATGACTAAAAAGGAGTAATCTGCCGTAAGTTCTTTATTTTAAAGAACTTAGGTACTGTGAAAAAATCAGAAAAAAAGTAAAAAAATCATTTACAAAAGCCCTAATCAGGTGTATAATAGATTATGAAAAGTGAATAGTTCTTTTCTTCCATAGGTTTGGTTTCCGTGGGATAGCGGCTATTTTGATAACTGTGTAATATTTTACCACTGTCTCACAAAAAGCCGGAGTCCCTCCTTGGGACTCCGGCTTTTTTTATGGCCTGAACGACAAATGGTTTAAGCTTCAGGAAGTTGGTCCTGCGCTTATATGTGCAGCCAGAAGGATATGTCTTAGCCGGTCAACGTTGAGATGGTCGAGGTAGTCCTCAGTGAAATCGAGCTTGAACCGGCCTTTGAAATTTCGGATACGCCTTTTCAACTCGTCCCTGTCCAAAGCCGCTATTGAGGTCGCGGTCTGTTCATAAAGCTGTCTTGTATTCATTGGCTCGCCCTTAAAAAGACGTTATCCTAAAGTTAAATAAACCGGTGATTTTCGTATCGGCGTGATTGAGACCTGCCTTTTGCAGGAAATTGAATGTCGCTTTGCGGGGCTAAAAATCTGCTTGAAATTGCGAAAAAATTATTATGCAATTCCGCCTATGGTCTGATAAGTTTCTAATATGTTGACTAAAGAGCTTGATTACGTTTTGCCCCAGGAACTGATTGCCCAGCAGCCGGCCAAAAGCCGCCAATCCTCTCGCCTGCTTGTTTTAGACCGTCGAACCGGCCGAATTACTGATACCCGCTTTGCAGGTATAGGCGAATTCCTGCGCCCCGGCGATTGCCTGGTGCTAAACGACACAAAGGTAATACCCGCGAGGTTCTTCGCAAATCGAATCACCGGCGGCAAACTCGAAGGACTTTTCCTGCAGCAAGAGCAGAAAAACCTTTGGCTTGTAATGCTCAAAGGTTTCGGCAAGGTAAAAACAGGCGAGCAAATCCAGCTGAAAAGTATTAAGGGCGATGACTTTTGCTCAGCTGAGGTGTTTGAAAAAAAGACCGACGGCAGGTGCCTGCTGAAAGTCAAGACGGCCGGTTCCGCCGAAAAAATTCTGAAAAAAATCGGCTTTCCCCCTTTGCCGCCGTACATAAGGCGCGATACGGATTTGCGTCAGGCGGCTAAAGATAAAATCCGATATCAAACCGTTTTCGCAAAACACCCCGGGGCAGTCGCCGCCCCAACAGCCGGCCTGCATTTTAGTAAAAAGCTTATTGAACAGTTAAAAAAACAGGGTATTTTGTTAGCGAATGTCACGCTGGCAGTCGGCGAAGGAACGTTTAAGCCCGTTACAACCGAGACGCTCGAGGCACACAAAATTCACGAAGAGCAATTTGTTCTAAATGAGAAAAACGCGAATATCATTAACCGTGCGAAACAAAAAGGCGGCCGGATAATCGCCGTAGGCACAACCTCAGTCCGCGTCCTCGAAACCGCCGCCGCAGATGGTAAATTAAAGCCGATATGCGGAGCAACGAGTTTATTTATCAGACCGGAATACGAATTTAAAATGGTAGATGCAATGATAACGAATTTTCATTTGCCCTGCTCAACGCTTTTGGCCCTTGTCGCCGCCTTCGTCGGACTTGATAAAATTCTCGCTGCCTACGCTCACGCCGTCAAACAGCGTTACCGCTTCTACTCCTATGGCGACGCTATGCTGATTATATGACATTGGCCGGGGCTATAGGAATCCTTTTAGCGTCGTCGTCGCCGGCCAAAACGAGACCTTCCGGTGGCGGTTGAAAACCTGCCCCTGTGCAGCCCGGGAAGAATTTTTGGACCTTCGGTCTTGATATGAATATAGGTAAAGCCGGGACATTCCACCGGCTTAAATTCCCGCCCGATGAATCGTTCAATCTGGCGAAGGTATTTGTGCTCATCGCTTGAAACAAAAGTGATTGCATCGCCCATGGCCTCGGCCCGGCCTGTCCGGCCGATGCGGTGAATATAGTCCTCAGGCATAACAGGCACGTCGAAATTGATGACGTGCGAGATGCCCGTAACGTCGATACCACGCGCCGCAATGTCGGTTGCGACCATAACGCGGTATTTTCCGTTTTTGAAGCCGTCCATCGCCCTTTCACGCTGGCCCTGAGTTCTGCCGGAGTGTATTGCTACCGATTCGATGTTTGCCCGCTCGATGTGCCGCTGTATCCTATCCGCGCCGTGCTTGGTTCGCGAGAATATCAGCACGCTCGATAAATGCCTGTTTTGAAGCAGATGCAGAAGCAGACCGATTTTTCGTTCCCTTTCGACCATATATATGTGCTGCGCGATTGTTTCGATTGGATTTCGAGGCACGCCAATCTGTATCATTACAGGCGACTTCTGCACGCCCGCGGCCAGCGCGCTTATCTCAGGCGTTACCGTGGCCGAAAAAAGCATCGTCTGGCGATTCGTGGGCACGGCCGCGATGATTCTCCGCACGTCCCTGATAAATCCCATATCGAACATCCGGTCCGCCTCATCGAGCACCAGCACCTCCACGTGCCGCAGGTCGATGGTGCGACGCTGCATATGGTCGAGCAGCCGTCCCGGCGTAGCAACGACAATGTCAACGCCCTGACGAAGCGCGTTAAACTGCCCCTTGATATTCACGCCGCCATAGACGGCAAGCGTCCGCAAATGTAAAAATCGCCCGTAATCGCGTATGGCTTCTACAATTTGCACGGCTAATTCGCGGGTCGGCGTCAAAATCAGCGAGCGCACGACTCGCCTGTGGGGATTGTGCTCGTGGCTTAGCCGGTTCAAAATCGGCAGGACAAACGCCGCTGTCTTGCCTGTCCCCGTCTGTGCGCAGCCGATAATGTCCTTGCCGGCTGCTGCCGCAGGTATCGCCTGTGATTGAATTTCCGTTGGCGCGGTGAAGCCCGTCGCTAATATCCCCCGCACCAGCGGGTCCGAAAGGCCAAACGTCTTGAATGGCATAAGTTAATCCTAAAAAAACATTAAATTTAGCAGGATTATACCATACCCATTCTAAAATCCTAAGCTATAAAACGGGAAGACAAATGACGAGAATCAATGGCCGTTAGATTGCTCGTATTGCTCTATGAATTTTGAGCCGATGCGGATATAGACCAGGACCGCGACCATTGCCGCTGTTGCTGCGGACCACCAGAGGATGCGCAGAAACCAAATCCAGCCGGGAAAAACCGAAGCAACCTCCGGCGCGATGAGAGTCGCAGCCACCATAGAAAGCTGAAGGGCCGTTGATACCTTGCCAGGTATTGCGGGGACGACGCGGATATTGCCGGTTAAAAAAAACAAAATCAGAAAGCCGGCAAACAGCAGGATGTCTTTTCCGATAATGAGAACGACGACTGTGGTTGGTAAAAGAAAACCCGGGACGCCTCCGCGGTGCGAAGCAAGCAAAAGGCAGGCGCTAGTCATCAACAGCTTGTCCGCGGTCGGGTCTAAAAACGCCCCCAATTTTGTGGATTGGCCCTTTTTTCTCGCCAGAAAGCCGTCGAGGCCGTCGCTTATCGCCATAATCAGGAAAACGGCTACCGCCGCGTAGCGAAGAACCTGCCGTGGCGCCTCATCAAGCTCGGCGTCGTTGATTTTGAGCATACAAATGACAAACGGTGCTATAAGCAGTATGCGAAGAATCGTAATTCTATTTGCCCAGGTTAATCTCATTTTCTATTTTCTATTTATTATTTTCATTTTCAACAAAACGGCTGATGGAGCATGTGCGGCTGTTTAAATGTGCGTAATGATTATATCGTCGTAAAACCATATCCCCCAACAGGATATTTCTTGCAGAAACAAAGCGTAGCGGTATAATTTGTCGGTTTTTAAGGTAAATCTATGGCAGTTCTAAACGTTAATATCGATCATATAGCTACGGTAAGGCAGGCCAGACGCGCCGACGAGCCGGACCCCGTCTGGGCGGCCGTCCAGTGCGAACTGGCAGGCGCAAACGGAATAACCGTTCACCTGCGCCAGGACAGACGTCACATAAACGACCGCGATGTGCAGGTCCTTGCCGAGACCGTCGCCTGCAAGCTCAATCTCGAAATGGCGATGGAAGAGGAGATTGTCAGAATCGCCGAAGGCATCGAGCCGGAGCAGGTAACGCTCGTGCCTGAAAGACGCGAGGAACTGACGACCGAGGGCGGGCTTGATTGTGCCACGTGGGGCAGCCGGTTAAAAGAAGTCGTCAGGCGTATGCACAAAAAAGGCATACTGGTCAGCGCATTTATCGTGCCGGATAAAGAGCAAATCATTGCATCGGCCCGATACGGCTGCGACGCCGTCGAATTGCATACCGGCCAATACGCCAACGCCGAAACACAGGCCGATATTAATAGGCAGCTCTATCGCCTTGAAGCCGCAAGGGATTACGCACTTAAAAAACGCCTGATTGTTCACGCGGGCCACGGTCTTACTTATCGAAACATCGGCCCCATTGCCGCGATGAAAGACCTCAGTGAACTCAACATCGGCCACAGCATCGTCGCCAGAAGCGTCTTTGTCGGCATCCGAAAAGCCACAGCCGAAATGATTCATCTGATTGATAAGCACAGCAAAACGTAAAAATAGATTTCACAAATTGCACAGAAAGTAAAAGGAAAAGAAATATGTTCGCAGGAGCGATGACGGCGTTAATAACGCCATTTAGCGATGGCCAGGTCGATTTCGAGACACTGGACGAGATACTCGATTTTCAGTTACAAGGCGGGATAGACGGGATTGTGCCTGTGGGAACGACAGGCGAAAGCCCGACTCTTTCGCACGATGAGCACAAGAAAGTAATCGAGCGGGTGGTTAAAACCGTGGCGGGGCAAGTTCCCGTAATCGCCGGTGCCGGCTCGAACTCGACGGCTGAGGCCATTGAATTGACCGCTTTTTCGAAGAAAGTGGGTGCGGACGCGACTTTGCAGGTTGACCCTTATTACAATAAGCCCACGCAGGAGGGCTTTTATCAGCATTTCAAAGCGATAGCTGAGGAAATAGACCTGCCGATAATCCTGTATGATATCCCCGGCCGATGCGGCGCGGGTATGACCGTCGATACGATTGTACGGCTTTCGGAAATTGAAAATATCGTCGGCATAAAGGACGCGACGGGGCAGATAGACCACGTCAGCGAAATTGCCACGCGCTGCGACCTGACAATCCTTTCGGGCGATGATTCGATGACGCTGCCGATTGCCGCCGTGGGCGGTAAAGGTGTAATAAGCGTCGTTGCCAATATCGTGCCCGCCGACGTAAAGGCCCTGACCGATGCCATTCTCGAAGGCGATTTCGCAGGCGCCCTGAAATGGCATAAAAAATTGTTCGCCCTCAGTAAGGGCCTGCTTTCGCTTTCAACCAATCCCATACCAATCAAGGCCGCAATGGCGATGCTCAACCTTGCCCCTGAGGAAATGCGTCTGCCCCTGGTGCCGATGGAAGAAAGCAAAAAAGCCGTCCTCAAAAAAGCTCTCCAGGACTACGGCCTTTTGGAAAAACAATAAAATTGATAAATCGATTGCCGATTTTCAATTGCCAATTGGCAATCAGCAATATTCAATACCGTTATATGAAGGAACTTTCGCTAACCGACTTGGCCTCAATTCTAAAGGTAAAACATAATCTTCAGATTTCGGGGCAATTTCTCACAGGCATTTCAACTGACTCAAGAACGGTAAAAGCCGGCGACTGCTTTTTTGCCATAGCGGGTGAAAATTTCGACGGCCACAATTTTCTCGCCGACGCCTTTGCAAAAGGTGCATCCTGTGCCGTTGTAAGTCGGGATATGCCGGCAGACAAATTTCCTGGCAAGACAATTCTTAAAGTCAGCGATACAGTAAAGGCCCTCGGCGACCTCGCCGCCTGGTATCGTAAGGATTGTAATTTCAAGGTAGTCGCTATAACCGGTTCCGTCGGCAAGACCACAACGAGGCAAATCGCGTTTCAGGCGCTTTCCCGGCGATTCAGGGCGTTTCAGTCGCTGAAAAACTTCAATAATTTTATCGGCTTGCCCCTGTCAATCCTCGCCGCGCCTGCCGATTCTGAAATTCTCGTCCTCGAACTCGCAACCAATAAGCCCGGTGAAATCGAATATCTTTCCCGAATCGCCGCACCTGACATAGCCCTGGTTACCAACGTCCAGCCCGCGCATCTTGCCGGCTTCGGCTCAATCGAGAAAATCGCCGAGGAAAAATTGTCAATCGCCAAAGGCCTTCGCCCCGGCGGCATTCTTATAATCAATGCTGATTGTCCGCCGCTTGTAGATTACGCTCGACAGCTTAAGCTGTCTTTCCAGACCTTTTCCTGTAATAAACTGAACGGCGTCTTCCTCAACCCTCTCTCAAGTCAGTTCCAGGTTGATGATGCTATTGTCGAAATCCCACTACCCGGCAGGGGTAACGCCGAAAACGCACTTGCCGCCTGGTCCATTTCCTCTGCGATGGGCATTAAAGCACGCGAATTCGCAGAAGCAGTAAAAACTGTTAGCGTCGTTTCAATGCGGGCCGAAATCCTGCAAATCGGCTCACTTACCGTCATTTCCGATTGCTACAACGCCAATCCCGCCTCTATGAAAAACGCACTTGATATCCTCGCCAACCTCAGCCGCAGTCGAAAATGCCGGTCGGTCTTTATTTGCGGCGATATGGCCGAACTCGGTGATTCTGCACAAGATTTTCACAGTCATCTGGGTAAGCAAATCGCCGATGCAGGCGTTCAATGCCTGGTAACTCTCGGCAAAATGGCCGCTATCGCCGCCGATGCCGCTAAAAAGCAAAATCCTAACCTCCAGACGTGCTGCTTTAACGAACCGGTCGAACTTTGTAATAACCTGCACCAATTTATAAAAGATTCCGATATAATACTGGTCAAGGGTTCGCGTATTAACAAACTTGAACTTGTCGTCGAAAAACTAAAAGGTTTCAATAAAATAAAATGATATACCACCTGCTTTGGTACTTGCGGGATGTTTTCACTCATCGCCTCGGCTTCTATGCCTATCAGGAAGTTATTTTCCGTGATATCTCTGCGCTTTTGACCAGCTTGGTTTTTGCTCTGCTTTTTGGCCCGCGAATCATCCGATGGCTTATGCGGAAAAAAATCGGCGACCGGCCCGAATTCCACCACGCCACGCTCAACGAGCTTACCAAGCAGAAAGCCAACACCCCCACGATGGGAGGCCTGATTATCATCACCGCCGTCATTCTCTCGACGCTACTGTGGGCCAAACTCACCAATCCATTTGTCCAGAAGGCAATCTTGCTTGTCTTCTGGTTTGGTGCCTTAGGTGCCACCGACGACTGGCTCAAGCTCACTGCCGAATCGCGTCATCGCAGTCGCGACGGCCTCAAGCCCTGGGAAAAGCTACTCTTTCAATTTGGCGGCGCCGTCCTAATCGCCTCCTTCCTATTTCTCGATTTCGTCAATATCGAGGACGGCCAGAAATTCTGGCTGCCTTTCTATAAACACGGCCTGCCTTTGGCCCGCTGGATGTTTATCCTCATTGCCATTTTTTACCTCTCTGCTACCAGCAACGCTGTGAATCTCACCGACGGTATGGACGGCCTCGCCGCCGGCTGTTCAGGCATAGCCATTTTCGTCCTGGCCGTTCTCTGCTACGTCGCCTCAGAAACAATGAGCCGGACATCATCGGTAACTTGGGCAAGCTACCTTCTTTTACCCGCAATCCCCCAGGCGGGCGAATTATCTGTCTTTTACGCTTCCATACTCGGCGCGGTCCTCGGTTTTCTCTGGTACAACTGTCACCCCGCACAGGTCTTTATGGGCGATGTCGGGTCGTTGCCTCTCGGGGCAGCTATGGGCTATGGCGCTTTAGTCACCCGAAACGAGGTTCTTTTGCTCATTATCTGCGGTGTCTTTGTCATCGAATTATTCAGCGTCGTCCTTCAGGTCGGCTTTTTCAAATACACAGGCGGCAAACGTCTTTTCCGCTGCGCACCTATTCACCACCATTTTCACTTAGCCGGTTGGTCTGAGCCGCAGGTCGTTGTCCGCTTCTGGCTCGTCGCCGCCGCCTTTGCCGCAATCGCGCTGGCTACTCTCAAAATTCGTTAAAACAATTAGCCATTCAACAATGGCAAATATCCTGCTTTTCTGATACAATAACCATCCCCATAAGGGGATATTATGGCAGAAGAGCAGATGACGACCGAATTCGAGCCGAATCGACCAGCGCCTCCGCGTGTTGCCCTTATCGCCTCGCGTCGAATCATCTTCGAATACCAGCTTTATCTCAAGTATCTCCTCGTGGGTCTTGCTGATGAGTCGGTTCCTGTTCTGCTTGTTTGTCCGCCTGTGCCTGAGATAGATGCTATTGCTCCTCCCGCCGTCGAGATAGTCCGTCATCCGGCTATCGACGTTCCGTTTCTCGAGCGTTATAACCAGAAGCTGCTGCTTCACTGTTTAATGGAATTCCGTCCCGACCTGCTCCACTGCCTCTGCGAGACAAGGGCCGCTCTTGCAAGATGGCTGGCGAAACACCTCAATCTTAATTATCTGCTCAACGTCAATTCAATCGTACCCCGCCTGCGTCTGTTGAACCTGTCTAAATCCCGCTGCGCCGCTATCATCGCCTCAGCAAAAACAATCGCTGACAGTTTCGCCTCCGGCCATCAGAAATTTGCCGACCGAATCCGACAGATAAATATCGGCGCCTTCGTTCCCGATACAACGGCCTGCTTCGCCAATCCGAAGCGTCTTGCCTGCATAATCATCGAGCACCATCTCGACAATCCCGCCGATCTGCAAAACCTCCTCAATGCCCTTCACCGGCTTTCCGTCGAAAACTACGAATTTCTCGTCGCCCTCGTAGGCACAGGCCGGGCAGAATCCGAAATACGCAAACAGCTTATCACTCTCGGTCTTTCACGTTTTGTTACCATTGTCCCCCGTTTGTCAGGTCTCGATTCAGTACTGTCCTCAACTGATATTTTTGTTGTCCCCCGCCCCACCTCGAGCTTCAACTCACTATTACTGGCCGCGATGAGCGCCGGCTGTGCCGTAGCCGCCTGCAAAGGCGGCGTTGACGACCTGATTATCGGCGACAAAACCGCCGTCACCTTCGATCCTGACGACGGACTAAGTATTTATAATTGTCTCAAACGCCTCCTCGATGCTCCCGATTTCGCCCGTCAAATCGCCGCCGGCGCCCAGCAGCACCTCCGCCAGAACCACCACGTAAGCGATATGGTCGCCTCTATCTTGCAGCTTTACCAGGCCCTCTCTTCCTCAGACCGAAACCCCAGCCGCTTAAGCGAAACAAAACTTGCCTGAAGGCGTATATTAAAAAGTGTTCATGGCTGTAAAATCAGCTATAATAACGACCTGAACCTTACAAAAATTAGGAGATTTATTATGTGCGAGCAATGCGGCTGTGGTGATAAACCCGCAAACACCTTCGAACAGAAGGTCAGAACAATAATCGACGCTATCAGGCCCAACCTGCAAAGTCACGGCGGCGACGTCGAATTGGTCGCCACTGAAAACGATAAAACAGTCAAAGTCCGCCTGCAAGGCGCCTGTTCTGGCTGTCCCGGCGCGAGAATGACCCTCAAAATGGGTATTGAACGCCTCCTCAAGGAAAAAGTCCCGCAGGTCAAGGAAGTCATCGCCGTCGATTAAAATTTTCACCGCGGGGAACGCTGAGACCGTAGAGAACAAATTAAAAGCTGCGAGTTCCGATTTTATCAGAATCCGCAGTTTGATTTTTTACTTTTACCTTTACCTTTGCTTCTTAAATATTCTTCCGTGAACTTTATTATATTGTTCATCATATTAACCGTCTCGACCGGATATTTTCCCACAGCCGATTCCGCCGACAGCATAACAAAATCCGTCCCGTCTATTATTGAATTGGCCACATCGGTTACCTCCGCGCGAGTAGGAATCCGGTTTTCGGTCATACTTTCGAGCATCTGCGTGGCGGTTATGACTAATTTATCCGCCGCGTTGCATTTTTTTATTATCATTTTTTGTATTACCGGTATCTGATAAATCGGCAGCGAAACTCCCATATCGCCTCTTGCTATCATAATTCCGTCTGAAACCCTGATTATCTCATCGATATTATTAATTCCCTGCCTGTTCTCAATCTTGGCAATGACACGGCATCCTGAACCGGCCCCGAGCGTCTTTCTCACGTCAAGGACGTCCTGTTTAGTGCGCACAAACGATTGCGCTATATAATCCAATCCGTGCTCTCTGCAAAACAATATATCCTGAATGTCCTTCCCGTTCATTCCTCCGAATTCAAGCCGGGCCTCGGGTATATTTACCCCCTTATGCTCTTTAAGCAATCCTCCTGTTATAACTTTCGTCTTTAGATTGTTCCCCGACCTGCCTGTAACCTCCAAAGCGATATTGCCGTCGTCGATAAATATCTGATGTCTGTTTTTAATCGTGCCGAGCGGCCCCTGATAGTCAAAAGGAATTTTGTCGGCAGTTCCCTTTATCTTTTGCTGTGTAAGCCAGACGGTCTGCCGTTTTTTAAGCTCAATGGGCTTGTCAAGGTCGCCAATCCTTATCCTATGCCCCTGAAGGTCGCCTAAAATTTTTATTCGCCTGCGGTATCTTGCGTTCAAAGCCCTGATGATTTTTATCCTGTGGAGCTTCTGCTCATGCGTTCCGTGCGAAAAATTCAGCCGGCAGACGTCCATCCCCGCAAGAATCATTTTCCTCAGCACCGTCTCATTAGACGACGCCGGCCCTAACGTGCAGATTATTTTGGTTTTGACCATAAGATAAAAGATTAATATCCGCCGGGGCCCGTAAGGCCGACGTAACGCCTGCTGCCTATGGCCATTTCCGGGACGCCTTCGGGCCAGATACTTAATAC
>CAYLXJ010000039.1:0-291 GCA_964387385.1 uncultured Pirellulales bacterium | reverse complement strand
CGACTGCCTGCTGGTCGAGCGAAGCGTCGGCGGCGAATGTAAGCGACCAGAAAACACGGTGATAGCGCCTGATGATTGTTATATCGCTCTCTACGTTGGCGCCATAGTCGAAATCGAACTGCTGGGTAAAGATGAGGGTATAGCGGGGGTCGATATTGTAGCTTGCGGCGAATACCAGGGCGTTTGAGCCGTGCTCGTCGAGGACCTGAACGTTGCGCAGGTATCTTGAGCCGATGTAATAAGTAAGGTCAGGCCAGCGCATCCGCGAGAAGCCGATGTTGAACTGCTCGA
>CAYLXJ010000038.1:0-11895 GCA_964387385.1 uncultured Pirellulales bacterium | reverse complement strand
GCTAAAAGAATAGTTCGGCTTTTTTATGCGTAATTATTTAGTCAGCGAGCTTAGCCAGGGCTGCTGCGCGAAAGGCGGCAATGCAAATGACTCGCCGAGTAGGCGCACGTCTGTGCCCGTCGATGACGTCATTCCGCCCGACGCCGGCAGGTAACAGCCCAGCGTGTAATCGATAAGCATACGCCGCGAACTGAAACGCCACGACAGCGTCCGGATGGCGTGCTTTTGCCTGGCAACCCACCCGCGGGGCAGCCCCTGTGAATCGCGGTCGTAAAACAGGGGAACAACCTCGGTTTCCAGCACTTTATACAACGACTGTGAGTCGGTATAGTCCTGCCTGTCCCAGTCAGAATGCTCGCTGCCGTTACCGATTGCAAACCCGTTTGCCCCGTCATATGCCTCGGCCCACCACCCGTCCAAAACCGAGATGTTCAGGGCCCCGTTCATCGCGGCCTTCTGACCGCTGGTGCCGCAGGCCTCGAGGGGACGTCTTGGCATATTAAGCCAGGCGTCAACACCCTGAATGAGGTGCCGGCATACGTTAAAATCATAATTCTCGATAAATATGATTTTGCCGACAAACCGCGGGTCTCTGCTGAACCTGAAGACCATTTGAATGACGTGTTTGCCTTCATCGTCCTGTGGGTGGGCTTTGCCCGCGAAAATAAACTGCACGCGTCTTCCGGGTGCGTTGACTAATCGGTCCAGCCGGGCAGGGTCTTTAAACAGCAGGTTCAATCGCTTATATGCGACAAAACGCCGCGCTACACCGATAGTAAGCGCATTGGGGTCCAGCTTGGCCTGCTGTATGTATTCGGCGTTGGCCTGCGCGCCTCGAGCCATTTCCTGACGCTCGACCGTGCGGTTTACATATTCTGCCAGGTGTGCCCGCAAAAGCCCGTTTTTCTCCCATAATTCAGCGTCGTCTATCTGCTCAATCGCCCGCCACGTGGAAGGCACGTCCATCACTTCCCGCCAGTTGCTGCCGATGTATTTGCTGTAAAGTTCCGCCATCGGCTCGGCCAGCCAGGTATCGATGTGGACGCCGTTGGTTATGTAGTTTATGGGTGTCTCGTGCTCGGTTTTACCGGGGAAAAGCTTTTGCCAGATGGCCTTTGTTATACGGGAGTGCAGAGCCGAGACCGCGTTTCTGTAACGCGACATCTTAAGCCCTAATACGGTCATTGAAAACGGCTCTTGGGCGTCCTCGGGATTGACCCTGCCTAACGAAAGCAGGCGTTTGTCCGTAAGGCCCAACTGGCGCTGCAGAGGGCCTAATGTTTTTTTAAGCAGTTCCGGCTCAAACACGTCGTGGCCGGCAGGAACGATTGTATGCGTGGTAAATATCGTCATCGCCGCCGCCTGCTCGCAAACATTCTCGAAATGCTGGCCGTCCCTTTCCATCAGCCAGCGGGCAAGCTCAAGAGTGGCAAATGCGCTGTGGCCTTCGTTCATATGTATGACCGACGGAGTGATTCCCAGCGTTTGAAGCGCGCGCATGCCGCCCACGCCGAGAATCACTTCCTGTTTTATCCGGGTCTGGCGGTCGCCGCCGTACAGGCGGCTTGTGAGGTTACGGTCTATCTCGGAATTGCCTTCGACGTTGGCGTCCAGAAGCAATAAAAGGTTACGCCCCACACGGACGCGCCAGATGCCAATCCAAACTTGATACGATTCAATACTGATTGCTATTCTTAAGGGCTGGCCGTATTCGTTTTTGATCATTTCCATAGGCAGGATTTTCTCGCTCGATGAAAAGTAGTGTTCTTTCTGCCAGCCGCTGGCGTCGAGGGTCTGGTCGAAGTAGCCGTGAGTATAAGCCAGTCCTATACCCACCATCGGGATACCGAGGTCTGACGAGGCCTTCAAATGGTCGCCGGCAAGGACCCCCAGCCCGCCGGAATAAATCGGCAGCGACTCGTGCAGGGCAAATTCCGCGCAAAAATACGCCACAGGTCTGGCTCGCAATGGCCCGGCGTACCAGGCGCCCCAGACCTCGCTTGCCTGAAGGTAATCCTGCAGGTCGTGAAAGGTCTGGTTAAGCTGGTCGAGCATCTCCTTATCCTGGGCTTTTTTGTCGATGACGTTTTCCGCCAGGCGTTCGAGGAACTCAACGGGATTGTGATTTACCTGCCGCCACAATTCGGCGTCGATATCCACGAAGACCCTGACGAATTCCGGATGCCACGCCCAGTATAAATTTTTGCTCAATTCTTTTAGTTTGTCCGCCAGCTCCATAAGCACCTCTCATCATTAAACAAGTTCTTTATAAACGCCTTCCGTTTGCGCAGCTGCGACGTCCCAGGTGAAACCAAAGGCCGCTTTCACCCTTCCCCGTTCGCCCATCCAGCGGGCGTGCGCGAAATTATTGAATATCTCCTTAATTCCCCAGCAAATCGAGCCGGGATTGTCGCAAACAACAAAGCCCTCTTGATTGTGTGTAACAACTTCAGCTGGGCCGCCGTTTTTCGTAACGACGACGGGCTTTCCCGCCGCCCACGCCTCGAGCACCACTATTCCGAACGGCTCGTTTCGGCTTGGGACACATACTACATCGGTGCTTTTATAAAGATTTATTAAATCGCTGTTAAGAGACATATTGCCTAAAAACCGGACGGCATGTCTCACGCCCAGTTCATCAGTGCGGCGTTCCAAATCGTGTCTCATATAGCCGTCGCCGACAAAAACCACCTTTGCGTCAGGCCTGTGATGCAGTATTCCGGGCACGGCCTCAAGAAGAAGGTCAGGCCCTTTCTGAATCGCAAGCCGCCCCACAAACAAAACCATCGGGTCCATAGGCCCTACCCCGTAAGTGCGCCTGCACACCGCCGGGTCGATAAAGCCGTCGAAATGCTTGCAGTTTACGCCGTTTCGAACACAGCGAAGCTTCCAGTCAGGGACCTGATACTGGTTTCTGATTTCATCGCAAAGCCCGCCCGAAACGGCGATGACCCTGTCGGCAACAAAAGCCCCTTCCGCCTCGACCATCCGCACCCGCTCCGACTGGCCGCAAAAATTATTATTGCCGCAGCGCCCGAACTCGGTCGAGTGGAGCGTCAGAAAAACCTTCCTGCCGTAGTTGTTTTTGACCTGAACGATTCCTTTTGCGCAAAGCCAGTCGTGGCCGTGGACGATGTCGAAATGTGCCCCCTGAAGGGCTTCGGTCTGACGCATAAAATAAACAAAACTGTTGCACATATTGTTCATTTCGGTCACGAAATCGGGATGCAGGTCAATGGGGCAGCGGTGATAGTGGACGCCGTCTATAAGGCAATAAGTTGTTTGTCCTTCGCCGAGGCGGGTAAAGACGTGCACCTCGTGGCCCCTGCGCTGGAGCGCCGCCGCCAGTTCGGTAACGTGGACCCCCACGCCTCCGACGGGCACCGAGTGCAAACTTTCCCAGGCAAACAACGCTATTCTCATTTAACGGGCCTCGTCTAACAATTCCACCAGTTCAAATCTATTTCAGGGAAAATTATGTCGTGCGATTCTATATCTTTCAACTCGAGTTTTTGCACGTCGCTGAGCTTTTTAAGATAGCCGGGGTCTTCCGCCAGGCGTTCCGCTATGTCGGTCAGCACGTCAAATCGGGCCGCGTGCTGGACGAAACGTTTCGCCCCGTATTCGGGCGCCTGCCTCCTGCTTATTACAAAGGGCCAGTCGCTTGCCTGCAATAATAGTAATTCGCGTCCCGCCTTTTCGAGGATGCCTTTCAAGGCAGAATTTTTTCGCCACGGCAGATTGAAAGTCAGTTTGCCGAACAGGACTTCGTTGTGGTATTCAATTTCCCAGAGCCACTTCAGCTCGCTATTGGACCAGACGCGATGGTCTCCGCCCTCGCCCCAGGAGCCGCTGGACAGGTTCACCCAGTTTTCGGGCTTATGCCACTGCAGGTATTCCCCCGCCGTGCACAAATCCACGTCAGGGTCGGCGTTGAGGGTAAGCAAAACATCCTGCAAAAACTTAGGTCCCTCGAACCACCAGTGGCCGAAAAGCTCCGCGTCGAAGCAGGCCACAACCACGCCGTATTTGCCCGTCCGGTTTCGATATTCGTAAAGCTGACGCTTGACCTGTCCGCAGAAATGCGTAACGTGCTCGTGAATCTTACCGGGGACGTCGTCGGGATAATACGGGGCCTTGTCGCCGAGACCGGATTTTCGGTCTGTAACTTTCCAGTATTTAAGCCCGCGTCGCTGGCCTTGTCTTTTATGAAATTCCAGATAAACGCCGTTTCCCGGGTAGCCGACGAATCCGCACCAGACATGCCTGCAGATATAAGGGTCTCTCGTAAACGCCGCCAAAGGCGGGTTTCCGTTATACTGTCCCCTGACCCATACGGGCTGATGGACCGAATCGGCGCCGCCCCCGCCCTCGACTAAGTGGCTATCGACAAAAAAATACGTTATACCTTCGTCGCTTATGAGCCGTTCGATACCCAACCTCGTATTTTGGTCGCCCCAGGCAATCGCCGGCGTCCAGTGTCCCCCAGGCCTGTATGCCCCCTCCGGCAGCCACATACCTTTAGGCTTGAAACCGAGGATTCGCTGCGAGCTGTTAATCCCCGCCCGCACTTGTGCGCGAATAGAGGAGTCCTCAAGCAATAACGGCATATACCCGTGCGTCGCCGCCGAGGTCAGTATTTCGACAAAACCCTCGTCAGCACTGCCTTTGAAGGCCGAGGGTATATCATAATTTATATTGCTGAACTGCTCGGTCAATTTAGAGTAATACTGCTCCCACAAGCCGGCAAGATACGCCTGATGCGGTTGGCCGGCCTTCTCGAATTCGCTCTTGTCGCTTTTCGCCCTTTCAATGCGGTCTTGCAGATACGCACGCATCCCCTTTTTGAAGTGGTCGTGAGCGAGCTGTTCGAGCAAGACGGGCGTCAGACCGATTGTCAGGCGGGGATTACCGTTAAGACAGGCACATTGATCGATTACAGATAAAAGCGGAAGATACGTCTCAGCGGCGGCCTCGTAAAGCCAGTCCTCGCCGTTAGGCCAGATACCGTGCCGAAGCACATAGGGCATATGCCCGTGCAAAACTATACAGAAACTGCCTACAGCCATCTCAACTCCCTTGTAATACGGCCATCTTGGCCGTGAATGTCCGCCTTTGGCGAGACCTCGCCTTTTAGCGGGCACGGGCCGGAAGCCCGTACCTCATTATACAGGCAAGCGAAAGGTTTCTTCGCAGCGGTTCAGCCCTTTTTTAAACTCATAAAGTGCCCGGGTCACTTCTTCCCAGCTGCCCCTTATTTTAAGGTATCGCTGTTTTTGCTGCAAACTGAGGTGACAGTACGCCAGATTGGCGTTTAACATCTCCAAAACTTCGCCGATTTCGTCAACAGACCCATCGGCATTTTCTGTCGATGCAGGCAGTATAAGCTTGACCTCGAGTTTCACGGACGCCTGATTACGTCCGCCGATTGGTTCGAGCAGGTCTTCGATACTCGTGTCGTAACTTTCTTGTATTGGCTCGCCACGGTTAAGCCCATCGGCGAAGCCGGGTTCCATTCGGCTCGCTGGCTCAAAAACGGGCTGCTGAATTTCTTCAACAACCGTCTGCGGCTCTGGCTCTGCGACTGGTTCCGCAATCGGCTCTGGTGAAAGCCGACGATAAACCTCGAGCGCCTGTTCGGCCACTTTGTCCCAGCTAAAATGTTCTTCGAGAAACTTTCTGCCGTTGCGTCCTAATTGTCTCGACCAGTCGAAATTGGAAAATACGCGTCTGATGCCCCAGCATACCGAATCAGGACGGGGATAAATCTTAAGGCCGTTTACCTCGTGATTGACAAATTCGCCGGGACCGCCGTTTTCAGATGCAACGACAGGTTTGCCTGCCGCCCATGCCTCAAGAACGACTATCCCGAACGGTTCATTGCGGCTCGGCACACATACCACGTCGCTCGCTTTGATAAGCCGGACAAGTTCGTTCCCGTTTCTATAACCCAGAAAACGGACAGCGTGAGCAACGTTGAGATGCCGCGTTCGTGCCTGCAAACCGCCCTGCATATCGCCGCCGCCGACAAAAACAAATCGGGCATCCGGGTGACTGCGAAGGATTTCTGGAATCGCCTCGACGAGAATATCAGGCCCTTTCTGCCAGGCAAGCCGCCCGCAGAAAAGAACCATCGGCTCCATAGGGCCTATGCCGCATTCGTTCTTGACTTTTCCGGCGTCCATTTCAAAATCGAATTTCTTCCAGTTGACGCCGTTGCCGACTACATTGACTTTGTTTTCGGGGACTTCATACATCCACGTAATTTCCTTTTTAGTCGCCTGTGATATCGCGATTACGGCGTCTGCCCAGTAAGTCCCGGCCCTTTCCTGGTCCCGGATACGGGCCGAGCGACCACCGTAAAAGGCGTTGCCGCACCGGCCGTATTCTGTAGAGTGTATCGTCAGGACCGTTTTATGACCACGGCCCTGCTTTATCCATATCATAGCATTGGCGCCCAGCCAGTCGTGGGCGTGAACAATATCGAATTTTCCGATAAAATCCTCGACCTCGAAGAGCCGGTCAACGAAAGCCCTGCACATATTATTGACGTCATCTACAAAATCGCGGTGCTGCGCGTAGAAACACCTGTGATAATGGACCCCGTCGATACAGTCGTGGGCAAGCTGCCCCTGCAAACGACGTGTAAAAATGTGGACCTGATGACCTTTTGCCGCAATCGCCGCCGCAAGTTCACTTATATGGACGGCCACGCCCCCCACTGCTATTGAGTGAAGCGACTCCCACGCGAGCATTGCGATTCTCATGATAAACTCCTTTTCCGACCTTCCAAGATCATTTAATGCATCCTGCTAAATCCATTTAACCTCTCCGGAAAACGCTCTTAGTTGTTTTGTCCGACAAGCTCATTTTTATTACTCACAAAATTATAAATAGAAAGACACTTACGGGCTGCTGCGTCCCAGGTGAGATCGCGAATCTCGTTAGTTGCGTCGCTGCGCAACTGACCGGCAAGCGAGGGATTGTCCAGGATGTCGATAATCTGCTGTGCAAGCTTATTGGCATCCCAGAAATCGACCTTCAAAGCACCTCGATTAAGAATTTCGCCAACCCCCGTCGTCTTGGACAATATCACAGGCAAACCATGCTGAACTGCCTCAAGGGCCGTAAGCCCGAACGGCTCGCTGACCGAGGGCATCACATACAAGTCCGACATGCGGTAGGCGTTATCGACCTGGCTGCCGCGCAGGAAGCCGGTAAAAAGAATCTTTGACCCGAGCCGTCTGGCCGCGACCGATTCGACGATATCCGGCGCTAAATCACCCCAGCCGGCCATAATAAACTTGATATTTTCATATTTGCGCAAGACCTGCTCAGCCGCTTTTACAAAAAATTCAGGCCCCTTTTGGGAAGTAATTCGACCTAAAAAGAGCACCTTCGCGCCGTTATGATTGCCGTTTGACTTCTGGGCCGTCGGTTTGGGATTTATGCCGTTGTGAACGACGTGTATTTTGTCCGCCGGTATGCCGTAATGGCTCATAATGACACCTGCTGTATATTTTGATACTGCTATTATCGCTTCGGCCCTTTCCATACCTTCACGTTCGATGTCGAAAACAGCCTGATTTACACAATCCCCGGAGCGGTCGAACTCTGTTGCGTGAACGTGCACAACTAACGGCTTTTTAAGCGCTTCCGATAATGCAACTGCGGCCGGAAACGTTACCCAGTCGTGGGCATGAATCACGTCAAATGTCTTGTCTTTGACCATACCAATGCATCTTTTGGCGTACTCATAGACCCTGTCGATGAGGTTGCCGTCATAACCGCCCGCCTGGCCTGTGCCTACAACGCGGACAGAGCGTGCCCTGGCGTAAGGATTGGGAAGCTTGAACGGGACCACCTTCAAAACTACGTGCCCCGGCGAATCCGGATTATCTGACGTCGCCTCGCTGAAGCCGGTCCCCGACCCGTCCACGTTTTGAGTGCTCGTCGGCAGGAGCATCACTATATCAAGGTCCAGATGCTCCATCGCACGAGTCAATCCGTAGCAGGCCGTGCCTAATCCGCCCGAAATGAACGGCGGATATTCCCAACCTAACATCAGCACACGCATTGGTTCATTTTCCCTTTTCAAAAAGCAGTTCGCGTTGTTCTGCTTTTGCTACTTTATACCGAGTTCCTTTTTTAGCTGCGCCTCGGCTTCGAGCCAGTTCTTCTCGTCCTGCCCGGCAGGGCAGCCCTTTCGCTTCCAGATTTCACTTGCCCGCTGCTCAATCATCTGATGAGTCAGGACATTTGTGTTTGGTTTTCCGACGGGGACGACCTTGGCCTGGGCTTTGCTGGCAGCCGGTTCGGACACGCTCATTGCTGACTGGCTGCCGGAAGACGAACCCTTGGGGCTTGTGATACCAATTTCAGTTTTTTTACTCATTCTTGCCATTTGTTAACTCCTTTCGTTATTTTTATAAAGTGACTATCTTCATTTATATACAATTGCTTTCAGTTCAGGGAGTTACATCGAGTGCCTTTACTCGTCTCAATCAGCTGTAAAACAATGTTTGCCATAATCTTGTTCCCTGCTTTTGAACTTCCCTTTATCAATTTCGACTCTCTCTCAGAGGCCAAAACCTTCGAGGCACCGGTTCGACTCAAATTTGATGCCGATATTTACACTTTATATGACTTATGACGTCAATCACATATAGGCAAAAAACTCAAACGCAATAAGGAAATAGCTTAACTGAGTAATTCATAGTCGAGTCGCTCGGTATCCTCAATTTGAAGTTTATCACCAGCCGCAGTAAATAAAAAGTCGAAACTTATAGCAATATTATGGCCTTACGTCAAAGGAATTTTTTATAATTTTTATAAGCCCTTTAGAAACAAGGCCTTACGCATATAAAACGCAATCGCTCTTCCTAAAATAAAAAACGTATATTTTGTGCACCGGGGCTGATTTCAATGGTATAATGCTCAAGCGGAATTTGATTTTGCAGTGTATTTGACAAGTTGATAAGGGGGCGAATGGCTTCGACCGGATGTCGGAGAGTCGAGCTGCATACCCAGGACGCCGGTTGGCCTGGCTAATCATCCGGCACTAAATTTAATTGGCAACTACCAGTTGCGAATGGCTGCCTAAATTTAGGCAACCCGTCCTTTCAGGCATCGCCTGCGGGCCTGATTCGGGCGTAAGAAAGCGGGCTGCTCTCGCCGGAGCTTTCGGGCCGGCGGGTTAAGACCAATCCCGGAATAGCCGAAGCGTTTGGCCGTCGTTTGCCGGCCGTAGAGGCGATAAAACCAAGATACGACTAAGTGTGTAGATGCGCGTCTCGAAGCATACCGGGACGGGGGTTCGAATCCCCCCGCCTCCATTGCATTTCATAAGTCCTTATTCATAAAGATGTTATATATTTATAAATCAGTATTAATTGGTTTTTATTGTCTTCATTTCTTTGGCGTTAATTCCATATCATGCTTTCAAGCAGCCTTTGAACGCACCGGCGAAGATGATTTTTTAGCCATAAGGTGATAGGGTAGAAATGTATCGGGGGGCGAAAAATTCCCAACTATTGTAAAAGCCATTTCATAACCTCCCAGACAGACCGTTTTTAGCCCTGAAAACGCGGTTTTTTGAGGTTATGAAATACACTGTAAAATCCGCAACAATTAATCTTAAAAACAACAAAACCTAACATCATCTTAACACCTCATTTCTACTTTAGATACCGATGTTGTAAGAAATCGGATTTTAACGGCCAGTTTGCGCAAGGAGGTTCAAAAATGGGAATCAGAGCTATATCACCTAAAAGGCGAGCAGATTTCAGCATTGCTGCTTCGGATGGAATTGTGCAGACAGGTTCTTTTGGCGAAAAAGAACTTGAAATCTTTTTTGGACTGATACAACGCCGGCGCCCCCTGCCTGTCTTTCACGGAGATTTCTGGCAATGCTGCGACTGCATCTTCGAGTCCGAAGGTCTCGAGGAAATGGCAGCTCACATTATGAAATTTCATAGACCAACATCAATAAACGTGGAAGATGAACTTGAGCAGGAGTTCGCAGCAGTATAGCGGATGTAATTGAAATCGAACCTGCATCTACTATCTTTAACCTTCAAACAAATCTGCCGAATTTCGTCACATCCGCCGAATGCAATCGGTTAAAACCGAGCGGCCTTGGAAGAAACATCAGCTCCTCCCAAGGCCTGCCGGTGGAGGTACGACGGGGTACTCGCCTCGTTTTGTCCGGCTATTCTCGGTTAGTGGACTCGTCATAAAAAAGTTATACGCACGGTTGGGGATTATATAAGTTTTTCACACTCCGAATTTCTCAGTATCCACGTTATTTACGAAAAAAAGCCGGCGTCGTGTGGCTTGGACCGGCCGCTAAATCCATCCAGAACGAATAGGATTTTGAGGTTTAGTTTTTTCGCCTCCTTGCCCGTTTCGACGCCGGCTTTCATAAACATGGCATTTTCTTGCGATTCTTCTTTGTTAAGACACTGAAAAATTGGAATGTTATGTTAAGGAGATTTTGTTGATGCGAGATTAAAAGAAGATTAGAAAACTATTAAATTTTCGGTCCTACCGGCCTGACTCAAAAACTTCGGTACTGCACATAATTAATCAATTCTTAATATAATCATAATAAAACACTGACAACCTTTAATTAAGCTTGAGAACGTAATAATTAAGAAAGCTCGATACGATTCTATGTTTTAGGAGTAGCCAAATGATAGCGATGACAAGAGGACCGCAGGAAACCAAAGAAATCAGTCAAAGTCAATATTCCTGGTTCACAACTTTTCTGCTCGTCTCTGAAAACAGCAAACAAAAGTTGAATCTGAGCTGTCTGGGCTGTAGGGAACTGATAAAACTCGATTACAAAAAGCCCACTCACATAAGAGGCGTTATAGAATTTAACGACTCATATATACCCGTTATAGACCCAAAGGTACTGTTGCTCGGCAGGCCGTCGGCCATCAGCAATTTGAGCTGCATACTGATTATCCCGCACCGCTGGGAATATCAGCAGTTTTACACAGGCATCGTAATAGAAGACATCGACGAGATAATGGAGCTTGTGGCCGGAAAACCTGATGACGACCTCGGCGACATTAGTATCAATATCAGATTCGTTCTCGACCTTCGCAGAAGCCCGGCGGCCGAATCGTGGCTTTATGAAAATCATCAAATACTTGCTATTTGCAGAAACGAAAGCCAGGCGGAGCAGGATTACATCGCCTTTAGACAAATTTGTGCCAAACAGCACGCCTCTGTTTGAATTTAGACCCACAGGCTACCGCGATACAGCAGAAGCGGAAAATTATTCATATTCTAATATCAGCTTAATCGGCCTCTAACAGAGGCATCTTATAAACTTCCCTGATGGTGAAAGTTGTTCATGCTTGGAGCATGAGTCATGAATTTGTAGTTTTATTCGAGGAGAATGAAGGGGCGTGATAAAAAGCAAATGTATTATGAAGTGAATCGAAAATTGAGGAGGAGGGTATTTAATATTGGGTGTGTTGCCTGATATTATGATTTGGTAAAGATGTAAGGATTAGTGTAAGAAAGGAGAAAATTTTATATGTCAAATATGATGAAAGGAGTGGCGTTGCTTGTCGTATTGATAGCAGGTATTGCCGCCGCGCACACCGACGTCACCAGCGATATTGCCACTTCTACGACGTGGACGAAGGCGAACTCGCCTTATCACCTCAGAAAACAGATTTACGTTACGCCGGGTGCGTCCCTCACAATAGAAAAGGGCGTTGTTGTTGCCAGCTACAAGGCGGACCAAGGCAGTTTGGCCGTAACTCGCGGCGCCAAAATCTACATCAAGGGCGAAAGGAACGAGCCGGTCATTATGACCTCGGCTGAAGACGTGGCAACCTGGGACGGCACCACTAACGTGGTCAGAGACGGCAATAT
>CAYLXJ010000037.1:0-11938 GCA_964387385.1 uncultured Pirellulales bacterium | reverse complement strand
GGTATGCCCAAGGCAATGGCTGGACTCGCATTCTTAGGTATCGCCGGATTCGCCGACCTTGGACCTTTGATTTTCGGCAAGGACAAAGACAAAGTAACCTGCGATGAACGAGATAAGCTAATTAATAGTCGAGCGGCTGTAGCGGGCTTCGGAGCGGTTTTTCTGGTCACAGGCGTAGCGTGCATGCTGCCTTTCTCTGTCCTCGGCCCTCAGGCGACAATCTCCATTATCTGGCTTCCGATGATTTTTATGGCTGCCGGTCTTACCTCGTTCTTTGTGCACTCAATAGCGATACTCATTCAATACGGCTGGAGGTCGAAAGGAGACCAATTATGAACCGATTAGAAAAAAAGGCGTGGGGCAATATCGGCGGTGTGGTACTGTGTGTGATTATAGCGGGGCCGGGTATCTGGTGGATGGTCAGAAATAATACAAAAGGCCCAGCGGTTCTGACAGCATTTTTGATTAGCGGACTGCTCGGCGGACTGGTGTCATACCTGCGAAACCTGAAGGACTGGGACAAATTAGACGAGCGTGAGCAGAAAATATCGGCAAAAGCAAATGCGCTTTCGAGGTGTATAGCCATCCTGTTTTTGTATTGCTCATCGTTTATCGTCTTTTTCGCCGCAGGTGCGAATAATCCCGTCCCCGCCTATCTCCTGCCAACCCTGTTTATCTCCGGAATACTCCTTGCGGCGTTTGTGCAATCCGCGATGCTTCTCATTCAGTTCGCAAAGGAGCGTCATAATGAGTAGCGCTGGCCTTAGTAATCAAATTCGCCGGCTGCGTTTTGAAAAAGGCGAGATGACCCAGCAGCAGTTGGCAGACCTCGTCGGCGTGACGCGTCAAACCATAATCGCCATCGAACAGGGCAAATACGCTCCTTCGTTACCTTTGGCCTTCCAAATCGCCCGCGCCTTCGGAGTCCCGCTCGATTCGGTCTTCCAATATGAACCGGAAAATCCTGCTAATTCTTCAAATTCGCCGATATAATACAAATTATGGCATTACCGGTAGTTGCGATAATTGGCAGGCCCAACGTGGGCAAATCCAGTTTGTTTAACGCCCTGGCGGGCAGGATGCTCAGCATCGTCGAGCCGACGCCCGGCGTTACGCGCGACAGGGTCAGCGCTATCATTGAGAGAAACGAAAAGTATTTTGAGCTTGTCGATACCGGCGGATACGGCATCGTTGATGCAGACCACCTCGAAAGCCACGTCCATCAGCAAATCCAGCGGGCAATCGATTCGGCCAATCTCATACTGTTTATGGTCGATGTCCGCGAAGGATTAACCCCCTTAGACCAGACAATAGCGTCGCTTCTGCGAAAACACAATCTTGATATCATCGGCGTGGCAAACAAAGCCGACACCTCTAAATTGTTTCCCCAAGCAGGCGAATTCGGGAAACTGGGCTTCGGCGACTTTATCTGCGTATCGGCCAAAAACAACGTCAATAAAGCGAAGCTTTTAGATGAGATTTTCCAGCGTCTAAAACATATCGAATCGACCAAGCCCGCCGAGCCGGTTATGAAAATCGCAATCGTGGGCAAGCGAAACGCGGGCAAAAGCTCTCTTGTCAACGCAATTGTAGGCGAGACCAGAGTCATCGTCAGCGAAACACCCGGCACAACGAGAGACGCCGTCGATATCCGCTTCGAAAAAGACGGCAAAACAATCGTCGTAATCGACACCCCCGGCGTGCGGAAAAAAAGCAAATTAGACGGCGATATCGAGTTCTACAGTTTCGTCCGCGCGACATCGTCCGTCCGCCGGGCAGATGTCGTCCTGCTTATGATTGACGCGACAACGCCGGTATCTCAGCCCGACAAAAAACTGGCAAAGCTAATCGCAGACGAAAACAAGGCCTGCATAATAGTCGTCAACAAATGGGACCTCGCAAAAGATTCGGCTGTTACGGGCCAATATGAAGAATATCTGACAAAAGTCCTGCCAGGACTCGGCTATGCCCCAATCGCCTTCACTACGGCCAATAAAGCTAAAAACATCAAAAGCGTCCTCGATTTGGCTGCCGAGCTTTTCAAGCAGGCAACAACCTGGGTGCCCACGCCCAAGTTGAACAAGGCCTTCGAGGCCATAAAGCAACAACAGCCGGGCACGTCAAAAATCGGCAGGCCCAAAATATACTACGCAACTCAGGTTGCGGTAAATCCCGTTACAATACTTATGTTTGTCAATAAACCTGATCTTTTCGACGAGACCCATCGCCGATTCATCGTCAGCCATCTGCGAAACCTGCTGCCGGCAGCCGAAGTGCCCATAAAATTATTTGCGCGCACAAGAAGAAATTAGTGGTATAATTAAGCAGGTTATGCTCATCAGACAAGGCATAAACACGCTTTTGGTTCGATTTGCGGCGATACTGCTTTTTTCAGGGGGCGGTTTATTTCTCGCCGACGGCTGCGCCCCTGCAACGCGGCAAGAACCCGTTATGCCCAGGCAAGATGCTTCGCAACAGCAAATAACGGAACTGGAACGTTTGCTCGGTAAAAAAGACGAACAGATTGAAAAACTCGAAAGTCGCGTTAAGGAAGTCGAGACCGAACTTGCGCAACTGCAAAAAGAGCTTGCCGACCTCAGGGTGCTCGGCTCGGCCGAAGTAATAATAAAAGAGGGACTGCTCGAAATCCCCGCCGGCGGCAAAACCGAAATCGCCGTAGAAATCACTCCCGCCCCGGCTGTGCCGCTGGTAACCTTTGAAATCGAAGACCCAAACGTCGCAACGGCGGAACCCGCTTTCGCGATATCCGCTGCTCAAACCCTGCGCATAACCGCAGCCGGACAAGGCCAAACCCGCCTTATCGCCAAAGTAGAAGGACATCCGCGCGCAGAAGTAACAATAATAATCCGACAGCCGCCTTCGTTGACCGCTATCGAGAAATTCATTAAAGGCATATCGGGAACGCCTCTGCTTCTCATTACCGCGGTCGCCGCTTTCGTAATCGCCTATATCCTTTACGGCAGGTTCCTGAACAAACGATACGAAATCGACGACTCACATGCCACGCCCAGCCACAGCGACTACGACGGCATCGACCGCGTCCCCGCCCAAAAGGGCATATTATTGGGCCACCATTTCTCCTCAATCGCAGGCGCAGGACCCATAGTCGGCCCCGTCATCGCCGCCATCGCCTTCGGCTGGCTGCCCGTGCTCGGCTGGATAATCCTCGGCTCCATTTTCATCGGCGGCGTCCACGACTTCTCCTCACTCGTCGCCTCCGTCCGCCACAGGGCGCGTTCTATCGCTGAAATCGCAAAAGAGTATATGTCCCCGCTGGCGTGGAAACTGTTCCTCGCCTTCGCCTGGTTTACGCTGGTTTATGTGCTCACCGTCTTTCTCGACCTCACCGCCGCGACGTTTGTCGAGAGCGGCAGCGTGGCAACGTCGTCAATACTGTTCATCATTCTGGCAATCGCTTTCGGTTTATGCGTCTATCAGCTCAAAATGTCACTGCTGTATTCCTCGCTGATTTTCGTGCCGCTCGTCTTTGCAGCCGTATGGCTCGGGCAAATAATTCCCCTCCCGCCCGAACGCATCCCCGTCATTCTGGCGGGCAATCCCGCAAAAACCTGGTGTCTGCTGCTCCTGATTTACTGCTTCATCGCCTCAACAACGCCCGTCTGGATTCTCCTTCAGCCGAGGGATTACCTATCCAGCTTCCTGCTTTACGCCAGCGTCATAGGCGGTGCCTTGGGAATTCTTATCGGCGGCTTCAAAATCGAATACCCCGCCTTCAGGGCGTGGTCGGCCCCGCAACTGGGGATGCTGTTCCCGATGCTGTTTATCACGGTCGCCTGCGGCGCCTGCTCCGGCTTCCATTCGCTTGTCGCATCAGGCACAAGCTCCAAACAAATCAACAAGGAATCAGACGCAAAGCTCGTCGGCTACGGCGCGATGCTGGTCGAGGGAATCGTGGCCGTTATCGCCCTTTGCGCCGTGGCGATAATCGCACAAAAAGACGGCCTGGCAAAAATTCCTCCCCAGACCATTTACGCCGACGGTCTGGGCAAATTCTTCTCGGCGACCGGCGTGCCCTTTGCTCTCGGCCGGTCCTTCGGACTTCTGGCAATGTCGGCGTTCATACTCACAACTCTCGACACCGCCACGCGTTTGAGCCGCTACATCTTCGAAGAATTTTTCGGACTAAAAAGTGCCTCCTCCCGTTACCCGTCAACGCTGGCCACGCTCGTGCTGCCGGCAATTCTCGTTCTCATAACACTCAAAGACGCCGCAGGCAATCCCCTTCCCGCCTGGAAGGCGATTTGGCCCGTTTTCGGCGCAACAAACCAGCTCCTTGCCGGCCTTACCCTGCTGGTCGTGGCCGTATGGCTCAAAAAGACAGGCAGGAAAACCGGCTTTGTCCTGGTCCCAATGGCGTTTATGAACATTACAACGCTAACCGCGCTGGTCTTGCTATTAAACCAGTACGGGTTCTCCGCCGTGGGGATTATTGCGGGAATACTCCTTGTGCTGGGACTGGTGCTCGTTTATGAAGCGTACAGGACAGTGATAAAAACAAGCTCCTGGAACCTGGCGGGCAAAGGGCAGGCAGGTTAGTTTTAATCGCCGGGAGCAATCGGCATCGGCTCGATTGGAGCGGCGGATTCGTCCTCCGGTGTCGGTATCAGCTTGAACCTGGCCTGAACCGGCGCCTGATTGAGCATTATCTCGTCCGAACGCACAAACGCCTCGGGGAAATTATAGATGAGGCCTCTTCGCAATTCCGTCCCCGGAGCTGTCGCAAGGTCGCTGTCATCGATTTCGAGAATGACCTGGTATCGAATATTATCGTATGCGCGTTTGGCCTCGGGTGTCGCCCTGATTGCGACTGTCCCCATCACCGCCTCGGGGTTGACAAGCTCGACCTTGTATTTACCCTGCAAGTTCTGGCTCATCGAAAAGCCCAGCCGGACACTTGTGATAAGATACTCCGAAAGGCGCTGCTCCTCCTTCGGCAGCGTTATTTTTACAGTGCTTAACGCCTCTCTTGTCTGACCTGGCGCAAGCTCGACAAAGGGCATCTTTTCGACCGCTGCAAGGCGCGCCTGTTCTATTTCTCTCCTTATCAGCACCACTTTTGCCTCCAGCGCCGCCCCTTCACGTTCGGCAGGCACGTATGCTTCAACCTGCGCCGGCTCTATGCCGGCCGTCTTTAAGGGATTCTGATTCTCATCGTAGCAGCGAACAACCAACTGCTTTTTCTGCATCTCGACAATCTTTACGGTCAGCCGATTCGGGTCTGCGGAAACGACCGTAAGGCCGATCTGCTGAACCTTATCGGAATCATTTAGAAAATTCGCAACGTTTAGCGCATGCTCGCCCGCGGCGGTGATTTTCTCGTGCGCAGGGTCAAAATAAAACTCAGGTACGAATTTACCCTGATTCATCTGCTGTCGGGCGTCGGCGACCTTGCGGGCGGAACCCTTGAAAATCACCTTATCGAGCGCCACACTCGATTGTCCGTCGAATGTTACCCAAAACGCGGGGTTCACCGATTTGGCAATGAGGATTCTCGCGTTCGATATGGAAAACTCCTCATCCAGCGCGAGGTCCGCCCAGACCCATATCAGAACCGTGAGAATGACGGCAACCGCTATTTTGCTTGGTCTAAACCGACCTGCCATATTTCTACACCTTGTGCCTGCGTAGCCGGTCAACCATACCCGCCAGCGTCGGCGGCCCGAAGCCCGGCCCTTCTCTGATGGTCTGCGTCAGTTGATTTCTCAGTACTTCGGCTGTAATTCCCCGCGTCAGCTTACCCTCGGCAGCCAGAGAAATAACGCCCGTTTCCTCGCTTACAACTATACACAGAGCGTCAGAACCCGAGGTAATCCCTATGGCTGCACGATGCCGCGAACCCAGTTGAACGCCGTCAACCGCGCCGGGTTCGGCCAGCGGCAACTGCACGCCCGCGGCAACTACGCTGTCGCCCCTTATGACAACCGCCATATCGTGAAGGGCCGTGCCGGGATAAAATATGGTTTTAAGCAGTTCCGCTGTAACGTTAGAATCCAGCCGGACCCCCGTCTCGATAAATTCGCCAAGCGCCACCCTCCTCTCGACAACTATTATGGCCCCTACTTTTGCCGCGGACATCTCAGTAACTGCGCCTACTATCTCCTCGACGGTGCGGACAATCTGACGAGAAGAGCCGACCAGAAAAGTGGGCTGCCCCAGACGCATCAGCGCACGCCTGACTTCGGGCTGAAAAGCGGCAACCGCGATAATAAGCACGGCAACAAGAAATCCCTTGTAGAGATACTCCAGCCGTTCGAAACGATACAACTCGGAAATGAGATTGAGAATGAGAACACCCGCGATTAGAACGTAAATCACGCCCCTGAACAACCTTTCGCCGCGAGTGCCCTCCAGAAAATCCACCGCCCAGTAAACAACCACCCCGATAAGCAATAATTCTACCGCGACAATCCACCAGTCATAATGACTTACGCGCCGGAAATAGTCGATGAGCGTCTGCATCCATTCAGAACCTAACTGCCGATTTTCAATCCTAACTTGACGGAACCTGTTTTAGTGGATCTTCATCTCGGTCAGCATGCTCGGCTTGTCGAGTCCGAGCCACCTGTCGAGGTCTCGCATCATTTGCTGGTTATTGACGCGAAGAATACGATAATGGTCTCTGTTCACTTCCTGGGCCGTCTTGCCGGGATGGTCCCAAAATCCCGAGCAGCCCGCCGAAAACAGGACCAGCGTCAAAAGACATACTATTAAAACCATCTGTGTTTTCATTGCGATTTTCCTATTATAGCTGACCTGCGTCCATGTGCAAGCCGAAAACCCTATAAGTCCGTACGCTTTCCTTAACTATCTGTATTTTACAATATTTACAACCCTTTTGTCAATGCCAAACCGAGCATTTTTATGCCTTTATGCCCCATCCTGTCGTCTTTGCAGCTCATTTTCGAGATTCAATCGGCGATTGCACATACGTCCGAAATTAACAGCTTTAGTAAAAATCCCTGTTTGGAAAGTTAGTTTTGACTGGCTATTATAGGTTTTAGCCCGCGTTCCGCCAAAAACCCGAAACCTTCTTTCAAAAACCCGCAACAATTTAACAGGTTATCAACCCTCTTAAAGACCGGTACTGGCGGCCATAAACACAGCAACAGCAGCTATTAACAAAGGCCGCTTTGCCGAATCCCAACAATCCCTCGCCTCTTATGACTTCTTTTAATAAGAAGATTTTAACTAATAGAAATAACTATCCTTCCTGCCCTGAAAGGAAAGAAGGATTGTAATGATTTTTTTGTTTAATATAATTTTTGACATTTGATTTTGCTCATACTTTTTAGTAATCTAATCTGGCTATAGAGACCAAGCCCGATATAACGGGACTGATGAAAATGACAATTAAGAGGGACACAAAAATGAAAGTGCAATTTAACAGGGAAGGGCTTAACCAGGCACTTGCATTATTAACTTCTATTGTTCCGGACAGGACGCCGAAGCCGATTCTGCGGTGTGTCAAAATAGACGCGGCTAAAGATGGCGTGCGGATTTACGGGACAGACCTTGAGGTCGGGGTTAACTGCCTTCTGCCCGCGGTCGATGTCAAGGAGCCGGGGCAGGTGGTTGTGCCTGCTTCGCGGCTTGCCGCGGTTGTGCGCGAGAGCGTGGATGAGACACTGCTCTTGCAGGCGTCGGAGGGGCTTTGCGAGGTCAAGGGCGCCGACAGCCATTTCAAGATTTACGGTCAGGAGCCGGGCCAATACCCGCCGGTTCCGGCGTTCTCAGGTTCAGCCGATATCGAGGTATTGCTCGATACTCTGCGGACGGGCATCTCGCAGGTTCTGTTCGCCACAGCAAAAGAGAGCACGCGTTACGCGATAAACGGCGTGCTGTGGGAAATGAAAGGGAAGAAGCTGACGCTCGTGGCTACTGACGGCAGGCGCCTGGCCAGGACAAAGGTCAATCTGACGGCAAATCCGAGCGATAAAGCCGCCTCCGCCAAACCGATAGTTCCGGCCAAAACAATGTCGCTGCTTGAAAAAATCCCCGGCAGTGAAAAAGACAAAGTGGTCGTCCGCTTGGTCGATAACCAGATAATGTTCGCATGCGGCAACGTCGTCGTCAGCTCGAACCTTGTCGAGGGCAACTTCCCCAAATACGAGGACATCATCCCCTCGGATTACCAGAAGAAGCTGACGCTGCCGACGGAGGCGGCCTTAAGCGCTGTCCGCAGGGCAGCGTTGTTAACAAGTGAGGAATCGAGAGGCATCAAGCTGACCGTCAGCAAAAACAAGCTCGTCTTTTCAGGCAAGTCCGCCGAAACAGGCGACGCGGAGGTTGATGTTGCTGTCGAATATACGGGCGAACCCATCGAAATCGGCTTCAATCCGCAATTTCTGCAGGACGCCGTCCGCGTTATTAAAGAGCAGCAGTTCGAGCTTGAATTAGGCCAGCCGGATACGCCGGGAGTCATCAAGGCGGGAGCTAATTTCCTCTACGTCCTGATGCCGATAAATTTATCATAGTTCCCGGCGCGCCGGGATTACAGGGATGTAAAAATGGAACGCACGGCACAATTCAAACACAGGCGAGAGCCATCGCTGCTGGGCGATGCGCTTGTAAAAATGATGGAGCAAAAGCGCACCGGCATTGCTCAGCGTTATGAAGCGGCAAACAGGGTAGCGGAAACGTGGGGTCAAATTTTGCCGGTCGAATTAGCGGAGCATTGCAGGGTGGTCGATTTATCGGCGGGCTGTCTTACGGTCGAGGCCGATTCGCCGTCTTATCTGTATGAGCTTCGCATAAGCAGTCCGCAGCTTATTGAGCACCTGCGGTTGAGCTGCCCTTCCTCGAAAGTAAGGGCGATAAAGGTCGTGTTAAGCCGATAACCATAATTTGACATAGCCGTAATAATAATATGCAAGACCATAAATACGACGCGAGTAAAATCAAGATATTAGGGGGACTTGAGGCAGTTAGAAAACGTCCCGATATGTACATCGGCGACAGAGGCGTGGGAGGACTGCATCATCTTGTTTATGAGGTCCTCGATAACTCAATCGACGAGTCGCTGGCGGGTTTCTGCGACAAGATTTCAGTCGAAATTAACGCCGACGGGAGCTGTTCAGTCGAGGACAACGGCCGGGGCATACCCGTAGAGCTGCATAAAGAGGCCAAAAAAAGCGCTCTGGAAGTCGTTCTTTGCACTCTTCACGCGGGAGGCAAATTCGATAAAGACAGCTACAAGGTCGCCGGCGGACTGCACGGCGTAGGCGTAAGCGTCGTCAATGCCCTTAGCGAATGGCTCGAAGCCGACATTTACAGGGAAGGAAAGCATTACCACTTCGAGTGCCGCAGAGGAAACGCAAAAGGCAGTGTCCGAGAAATAGGCCCGACTACAAAACAGGGCACGCGCATTTCCTTTATGCCCGACGAGGAGATTTTCGGCGACAATGAGTTTCAATACGATACATTAATCAAACGCATCCGCGAAATGGCTTACCTTAACGCGGGCCTGCAAATCACTTTCAAGGACGAGAGGAACCGCAAAAAAGAGGTCTTCAAATTCGATGAGGGAATCCGCGCGTTCATAAAACACCTTAACGAAGGCAAAGAAGTCCTTCATAAGGACGTTGTTTATTTATCGAAAGAAGATACGCAGGCGATGATGAGCTGCGAGGTCGCCCTGCAATACAATACCGGCTATGCCGAGAACGTTCTGGTTTTTGCAAATAACATTCGCAATATCGACGGGGGCACGCACCTTTCGGGCTTCAAAACCGCCCTGACAAGGACGATGAATTATTATGCCAGGGCTAATAACCTCATAAAAGAGGGCGAGGCCGCGACGGGCGAGGATTTCAGGGAGGGTCTTACGGCCGTCGTCGCGGTCAAATTAGGCGACCCGCATTTCGAGGCCCAGACCAAAGTCCGTTTGACCAATCCGGAAGTAGGAAGTTTCGTCGAAACGGTGGTAAATGAACAGTTAGGCCATTATCTCGAAGAACACCCCGCTGAATCGAAGCGAATACTCAATAAGGCGATTCAGGCGGCGGCGGCAAGAGAGGCGGCCCGAAAAGCACGAGAGCTTACCCGGCGAAAAGGAGCGCTGGGCAGTTCGAGTTTGCCCGGCAAGCTGTGGGATTGCGCCAGCAGAGAAAGGAAAGGCACCGAGATATTCATCGTCGAAGGCGACTCGGCAGGCGGCTCGGCCAAATCGGGAAGAGATAAAAACATACAGGCGATTCTGCCTTTGAAGGGCAAAATCCTTAACGTCGAGAAGGCCCGGCTCGAAAAAGTCCTCGCACATGAGGAAATCCGAACGCTTATCAGCGCTCTGGGAACCGGAATCGGCGCAGATGAGTTCGATATCGAGAAATGCAGATATGAAAAAATCGTCCTTATGACCGATGCCGATATAGACGGCGCTCACATTCGGACGCTGCTTTTGACGTTCTTTTTCAGGCAGATGCCCGACCTGTTCACAAGGCAGATGATTTACATTGCCCAGCCGCCGCTTTACGAAGTAAGGGTCAAAGGCCAGAAAAAATCCGACTACGTCCTTACCGAAGCTGCTATGCACAAACGCCTCATAGACCGCGGGCTTGTAGGAACGGAACTTACGATAAGGGATGGAGCGGGCAAAAAAGGCGCAAAAGAGCAGAAAATAACTGCGGAAAAGCTTGTTGAGCTGGTAAAGATTCTGGCTGATATTGAAAGATGTGTCGCGGTCCTGAGCAGGCGCGGTATAAAATTCGAGGAATTCGTCGAGAAATATTACAACGGTAAGGGGCTGCCGATGTACCGCGTACGCAGCGAAGGCCAGGACCAGATTTTCCACGACAAGGACGAATTCGAAAAGCACGTCGATAAACTCAAGGACAAGGCCAAAGGGGCCGCTCCCGACGAAACTGAAGAGGCGGTAACGGCTGAAGAGCTTCACGAGGTCGGCAGGATTAACGAATTGACCAAAAAACTCAAAAAGGATTTCGGCCTGGACCTCAAGGATTTCCTGCTTAAGGCGGAAAAGGCCGTAAGCGGCGAGGCGATTGCCACGAAATTTCACCTGTCAAACGCCGAGGACAGCTTCGAGGTGGCCTCGCTGGGCGAAATATGCTCAAGTATCAGAAAAATAGGCGGTAAAGGCGTAGAAATAAAGCGCTTTAAAGGGCTTGGCGAAATGAACGCAGACCAGCTCTGGGAAACGACTATGAATCCCGCGGGCAGGACGCTTTTGAACGTCCAGCTCGACGACGCCGGCGAGGCAGACCGCCTGTTCAGCATACTTATGGGCGAGGACGTCGAGCAGCGCCGCGATTTCATCCGCGACCATGCTCTCGAGGTGCAGTTCCTTGATATCTGAAGAAAGCCGCTAAGCTTTTTAAAAAAAGAAAGATTTTCCTCTTGCAAAGGCGCGGCGCAGAATTGAAAATAGCAAATAATAAATAATAAATATAAAATTGCTCTGGAGGCGCAAGATGAGAGTTAAGGTTTTAACGCAGATAATAACGGCGGCGGTGTGCGCGCTTATAGTTGTCGGCTGCAAGCCGACGAGCACGGCAAGCGTTGACCAGAACGCAAGTATGGCCAGCGACATTCGCAAGGCCGAGCTTCAAAGGCAGCTCGACCAGAAATGGGAAAATCCCGACGTCCATTACCAGATGGGTCAGTTGTATCACGCAGAGGGCAACTACTCGAAAGCTGACTGGTATTACGACCAGGCGATTGGCTCTAATCCCGCACACCGCGACGCCCAGGCGGCCAAGGTAAAGCTGCAGCTCGACAGGGGCGACAAGTCGAAAAGCGAGTACCTGGCAAATATGTATATGACTCAGATTGCCTCGTCGCCTGAGCAGCTGCTTGCATTGGGCGAGGCCTTCGAAAAACAGCGCCTCGATGACTACACCTTCAAGTGCTATAACGACGCCCTAAAGCTTGCGCCGAACTC
>CAYLXJ010000036.1:10565-11957 GCA_964387385.1 uncultured Pirellulales bacterium | reverse complement strand
ACGGCGTTCCTGTCGATCGTCCCGCTCGTGGCCGCTGGCGGAGGCGCCCACTACCTGCTGAAGGAACGGCCCATCCAGTTCGGCGGCGGCGAGTCCGAGCCCAACAACTCGGCGAGCGAGGCGAACAACGCGATTGACCAGCTTGCCGAGACAATGCTCAAGAGCTACACGAGCGGCGACAGGGTGACCTTCGAGCAGAAATTCAGGGACCACATCGACGCGCACCCGACCGCAAAGGTGATGATAAGCACAAACCAGCTCCCGAATTTCAGCGACAAGACAATCGGACTGTGGCGGCGGATGCTGTTTGTGCCTTTCGACAAGACGATACCGATTGACCAGCAGAATCCCGACCTGATTGATGAACTGGTTAAGGAATTGCCCGGCATACTCAACTGGGCGATTGCGGGCCTGCGAAACCTCACCGCCCGGGGCGGCTTCATCGAACCGCAACGCTGCAAAGACGCCATCGCCCAATACCGCAGAGACACGAATCCTCAAAGAGCACTCATCGAGGAGAATTACGAGTTCAAACCTGGTGAAGAAACTATCGGACGCGTGGCATACCAAAGACACGTTGACCTATGCATTGAGAACGGTCTTCACCCCATAAACTCAAATAACTTTGGCAAAGAAATAAAGAGAATATTTAAAGGCGTATATAAAGAACAGAAACGAATTAACGGTCGTCGAGAGTGGGTTTATAAGAATCTGGCTGAAAAGGATGTATCGGAATCTACGTCGAGGCATTGCCGGTTGGTGTCACAGGTGTCACATACGATTTCTAATTAATTGTTAAGCTATAGAAACAGCTTAATATGAATAGTAATAATAGAAATCCCTGTGTGACGTTAGTGACACTCGCGTTTTTAATACTGATAACGCGTTTTTTCCTGATTTTGGCAGGTTTCCTATATAGGAAATTTGCCGAAAATAGGAAAATAATTATTGAACTTTTTTAAAAAGCCGATGTATCCTATATAGGAAAATAGCCCTTTTTAGGAAAGTAATATGCGACTCAAAGAAAGTGAAATGATAAAACAGCTTGAGCCAGGAAGCGATAAATTTGCTCCTCTTGAGATTAAGAGCGTTGTATCGGGAGATAACAACGCCGAGGCCTTCATTGAATTTTTTATTTCCGATGGCCCTTCTTTCAAGGCATTTGTAGAAATTATGCCTGTCGCCACACCCAAAATAATTTCACAGATGGTCCAATTTTTTAGAGGTCTTAACGATAAAGAGAAGATTCCACTTTTAGTCGTTCCCTATATGAGGTCAGAGCAGGCAATGACGCTCCAGCGAGAGGGTATTTCCTGGATAGACCTTTGCGGCAATATGATGATTAAAGTCAATGGCAAGATTTACATTGAACGCACAGGCAAAAAAAACCAA
>CAYLXJ010000036.1:0-10555 GCA_964387385.1 uncultured Pirellulales bacterium | reverse complement strand
CTTCATTGGTCAGCAGGGCGCTATTGCTGAAAAAGGGACCCTTCCGAACGCTCTACGAGATAGTGGACTTCATTAACCAGCGTAACGGGAATATAACCCTCGCTACGGTTTCGAAAGTTATAAGGTCTCTCGAAGAAGAACTGCTCGTAACTAAAACCGATGCCGGCATATCCGTAACGAATCAGGAAAAACTTCTTGAGAAACTTGCGGCTGGATATGTTGATTACACAAGACGAAACAAAAACAAAACTTTTACCCTTGCTGCGGATGTCTTAACTTATGATTTTGATATTTTATTTTACGGTGAAAATCAAAAGGTAGATTACGCAATGTGCGGATTTTACGCGGCCAAATGTAAAGGACTTGCCGCTACAGAACGTATAACGATATTCGTCAAATCCATAAATGAAGCGGTAAAGGTATTTGACCGCAACCTTCTAACCTACGAAACTGATACTGAATTCGGTCAGTTAGTCCTTATTGAACCAAAGAATCCCTGTGTTTGGTTTAATGTGCAACGAGAACGCACCTACAGTATCGTTGACGACCTTGAGCTTTATCTAGAAATGATGATAGATACGCCTCGCGGGCCGAAAGTTGCGGAGATGCTGAAGGAACGCATATTACAAGGGCAGGTTTAATGGATGAAATTTTGCTCAAGCAATTGGCGGAGTTGGCGAGGCCTCTAAATAAAATCGGTATTAAGCCGGTTATCTGCGGAGGCCTTGGCGTTTATCTTTGCTTTCGCGACAGCAAAGGCGCCGCACGCGGCATTATAAGAGCAACCAACGATATTGACTTTATGATTACCAAAGAGATGGTTTTTGAAGAATCCCGCCGCAACGCACTGGCAGAGATAATCACGGGAGAGCTGGAATATGTTGTTAGCAAAGACGACAGGCATTTCCGTTTTACAAAGGCCCCGGGCAGGCATCTGGATTTTTTAGCGCCTCCGATTGACGATTTTGAAATTAAAGAACACAGGGTGAAGCTGGTAAAATCGAAACTGCATGGCCGCCTGACAACCGAGGCGATTTACATAGATGAGGATTTAAGAACCATTAGGATAGACGAAAATGTCGAAGTCCAGGTGCCGTCGCCTACAAACCTTTTAATCCTAAAATTATGCGCGTTCGATGACCGTGACAGGGATAATGAGACCGAACGCGCACAGGCACACGCTTACGATATTTATATCATCGTAACGCTGGCAAACAGGGCTGATTACCTCGAAGGGCAAAGATTTCTGTCTCGTCACAGCAATTGGCCGATGCTTCAAAGAGTCATGTCGATAGTTAATGAAAAATTTAATTCAGTTGACAAGCCCGGCTGGCAGCGCGTTCTTGAGGCGAGCAACTTTTACCCGAATTTGAACGTTACTCAAAAACGCGATGAGCTTGAGCAGGCCAAGAATCGTCTGGTTCGATGGTTTGCGATGCCGTGATAACTTGTCTCCTGAACGGCATAATGATACCAGATTCGCGGGGAGAAGTAAGGTGCTTTTCGCGGGGAGCGGGTCAAGGCGTTACAAATGAGAATATACGCAGTCGGCGAATTTGCTCTGTTTGTCATAGGGTATCGCCTCCTGATAACTATGGCGGATATTTTTAAGCAGAGGTTCGGCCTCATTGCCCGGCACTAACTTCAGATTGGGATTTATATATTTAATTTCGCCGGGTTTTACTTCGAACTCAAGCTTCGGGCCGTAAACCACGCTTCCTCCGAGGCGAACGGGATGCTCGCCGGCCGGCAGGTCAATAAAAACAAATGTCTGGTCAACCACCGGAGTTTCGGGCAGTTTGTCAACAATTATCCAGATGACGGTATAGCCCGAGCCGCCGGGACTTAACCATGATTCGATATCGCGCGGAAAGAATATCACGACACGTCCGTATCCCTCGGGCACGGCGCCCCAGGCCGCTTTGGTCTGGGCATACGTGGGAAATTTCTTGACGGCTTTATCATGCTGCGATGAGCGAGTCATCTGGTAACATCCTGCCGAGCCGATGCTCATCACCGTTAACATTGCGAAAATTACAGCGTTTCTGACTGAATCCTTCATGTCAGCTCCTCTGCTCGTAAACAATATTCAATCGCCGTCAGTTCGGCATATATACTGTCTCCGGAATGATTAAATGATAGCAGATTTTTGAGGAGAAGTAAGAAGTAATTTTCGCTGATAACGCGGTTTTTCCTGATTTGGGCTGATTGACCTTTTATCTTAATGTTTCGCCGGGGACGTGCAGGAATTTGCACTCGGTGCAGAAGCGTTTTTTTCCGCAGTTGTGCCGCCAGCAGGCGATGCCTCCGGTTCGCGACAGCACGAGTCGATAGAGATGGTCGGTTGGTTCGTTGCCCTTAAGCAATACGAGGTCGCCGGGCTTTAGATAGCCGGTCAGAAACTCATTAAGCCGGTAAAGCGAATCGAATGCCATAACGCTTTCATCGTCGGGATTGGGACGTGCCCGCAGGGCCGTAAGGGCGTGCTCGCCGACAAAAATCGTCTTGTCAGCTACGCCGAGGGACTGTCGTATCACGGCCTGATACCTGCGAAAGAAGCTTTTGGGTGTATCCGAGATTGACCCAGCGACGAAGATTTTTTTCCCCGCCTTTGCCTTTCTCATAAAATCCAGCGAGGCGGGTACTGTCCACAGAGGCGCCTTGCGGTTGTCGCAGACAAAAGTTACCCCGTCGGGGGTTGGGTGCGGGCTCATTCGAAAGAGTATCGGGTTGAAGGACTCGACCGCCTCGGCGGCTGTTTCGAGCGGAACGCCCGCGGCAATCCCTGCGGATATGGCCGCTAAAACGGCGCAGGCCCAGTGCTCGCCCAGCAGCCGGGTTTGAACGCTGCATCGCTGTCCGTCGAAGCATGCGTCCAGCGACAGCGTCTGCGGCCAGTTGCTCGAAACGTGTTCGCCGCGGACCATTGCTTCCGCTTTCAGCCCGTATGTAATGACTTTTGCTTTTGTGAGTTTACGCATATCGAATACCAGCGGGTCATCGGCGTTGAGGACCGCCGTGCCGTAAACCGGGAGAGTTTCGACGAGTTTGCCTTTTTCTTTGGCGGTTAAATTGAGGTCGCGGAAGTAGGCGTAATGGTCATTGCCGACGTTAAGCACCACGCCGATTTGCGGCCTGAACAGCGCTGCCGACAGGCCCATTAATCCGGGGCGGTCGCCGCTTAGTTCATTAACGCAGAAACGATGCAGCGGCGTGACGGTCAGAATTGTGTCGGCGATGTATTCCAGTGTGTTCTGGTGGCTGCGTTTTCGAACTCGGCCTTGCTTTGATAATATCGCGGCAATGAGCTCCGTAGTTGTTGTTTTGCCGCAGCTTCCTGTAACGCCTATAAAACATACTTTGCCCAGAGCGCCGACTATAGGTCTGTATATCTTCGCCAGCTTATACTTCAGATATCGTTTTACCGGTCTGATGATTTGTTTTATCATTCGACTCATTTGTGATGCAATGATAGCAGATTTGCGGGGGAAGGCAAAAAGGTGAAACGGCTGTTTATTGAGAGGCGCGGCGCGGATGCTAAAAATCAGTCGCAGCCGGCAGGCAGAGTCGGGCAGTTGTAGCCGCTGCCGGCGGGGATATCGCCCCATACGATTTTATAGTACCAGCGCAGGTCGCAGTCGCAGTTATCGATGTCGGCGGTGATGTTCAGCCCGTAGTTCAAGTCCAGTTTTATGACCTTAAGAGTGTGCGGGTTGGTCCATCTTTTGTATTCTGCGTGGCCGTCGGCGAAGGAAAAGGTCGTTCCCATTCCGTGCCGCGTGGGAGGCGTCCAGCCGTAAGTCAGGCCGCCGTATCTGTCATAAGGCAGATAAGCTGCTCCCTGCGCGGCCTCGCCCGCGTCAATAAAGACGGCCCGCTCGGATGTTCTTTTAATCTGGCTTTTGAATAATATGGTGCGTCGAATGGAGCCGGGGCCTGCCGAGCCGATGGGGGGGCTGTTCCACGTTTTTATCGAATGAACGTTTGAGTAAGTTACATATTCGCCCTTTTCGCCGACCGGGCAGCGGTAAAATCTGTAATCCTTGACATAATTGAACAGAAGCCCCTCATCTATCGCGTGTTCCCACTGCTCCTGTCTGCACTGGCCGGTCTCGACGCAGTTTGCAGGATACGCGGCGTTGTGGTTCGTAGCGACGCTCGGCGGCATAGTATGAGGGTACGGATGCGGCCACTCGTGCCACGATAGCTGCGGGCCGCCGATGTTGGCCGGAAATTCCCAGGAATACCACACGTCGCCCGCCGGGACCTTGTCGTTTCTCTCGTCGCAATACATATTCCAGCATAGCTGCAATTGTTTGATTTGCGCGAGGCAGACGGCGCGTTTGCCCATTTCCCTTGCCTTGCCGAGCGCGGGCAATAGTATCGCCATAAGTAACGCGATTACGGCGATAACGACGAGAAGCTCCACGAGCGTAAATCCTTCTTCGCTGCTGCGCATAAGCGGCTTTATTCTACCATAAAAAATAGAGCTATAAAAACAAAACCCGCCGGCATATTCGCGGGAAAAGACAAGGGGTCTGGGCCGGTTCAGCCCGGCAAAGATTTATCTGTCGCCGTCTGCGGAGTTTGTTTCTATGTCACTGCTGTTCCTCAAGCGCCTGCTCTATGGCCTTGATGACCTCCTGGCTCTGTGGGTCTGTCCTGGAGTCGAACCTGTTTACTATATTGCCTTTGCGGTCAATCAGGAACTTGTTGAAATTCCACGTTATCGCGCCTGCGAATTTCGGATTGGTGCTCTTGTCGGTGAGATAGCTGTATAGCGGGTGAATGCTCTTGCCCTTGACGGATATTTTCGAGAACATCGGGAAACCGACATTATAGTTGAGCTGACAGAAGGTCTTGATTTGCTCGTTTGTCCCCGGCTCCTGCCCCATAAAATCATTGGACGGGAAAGCAAGGATTTCAAAGCCCCTGTCCCTGTAATCGCCGTAGATTTTCTGCAGCCCCTTATACTGCGGCGTGAAGCCGCACTTGCTCGCGACGTTAACGACCAGCAGGACCCTGCCTTTGTAATCGGCGAGGTTCACGTCGTTGCCGTCTATGTCGGCGACCCTGAAGTCATAGATACTTTTCATATTCGTTTCGCCTTTTTCTCCTTCGCCGCCCGACGCCGCGCAAACCAGCGCGACAGCGGACAGTATGCACAATAGTTTAATGATATGCCCGAAAGCGTCTTTATCGTTCATTTGAATACCTTTCTGTTCTGAAACCACAAGCTCTGTTTAATTTATAATTACAGCCGGCTTTATCGTTTTGTCTGCTCCTTTTTAAAACTCGCTTAAACCAGCGTTTATCCTCATTGTATTCTCCACCAATCGCTTGCGGCAGTCAAGCCCGAAAAACAAAGGCCGGCGACGATAGGTCTGCTTGGCCTGGGAGGTTTGACGCTGCTGAGAAAACGCAGGGCGTAAATTTGAACCTTATAAAATTCGTCAAAGGGCTGTGCGTTATATGCACGGCCTTTTTTATTTGCGGGGCGCAAGTTGGGATTAATCCTCGCTCCAGCGATGAATCATAAATCGGACTAACTCGTCGTATATGGTTCGGTCGCGGAGGTTGGCGTCATAATAAAAGGTGCCGCTGTTTTTCAGGGTGAAGGAGTTGCCCACGATTGCCCCGTAAACATCTGCGCCGTTGTCGAGGGCGATGTCGGCGTTAGGGGCGTAAATCGCGCCGTAAAAGATGCCGGCGTTTTTGAGCCGGACGCTTGTGCAGGATGGCAGACAGAACATCTGCATCCGCCTGGCGTCGGCGGTATTGTTGGCAAAACCATTGGAGTTGCCGGCGTCGAAAATCCCGCCGACGTACAGTTTCAAAGAGGCGTCGCCGTCGGTGTCCGTCGGCCCGCCTATGATAATCGAGGTGCCTGCGCCCATCTTCACTACGCCGGTGATATAAAGCGTTACCGGCTCATCTATCGTCAGTTCGCCTTTTTGCAGGTCTATCGAATCATACTTGCCTGAAGCGCTTATCGTCTTATATGGGTTGCTGTTGGTGGTTTTAATGGTTCCCTGAGACGCCGCCCCCTCCACATCGTCAGGTATGTCCACGAGAGGAAATTCCGGCTCATAACTGAGCGGGTAAGTGCCGCCTGTGATTGATACGTTGGCTTTGCTTGTGATGACCACGTCGGGATTTCCGCTTACGCCTACGAAGGCGTCGCCGTTTATGGTTGAGCCGTTCATAAGCAGTATAGAGGTAGGCGCGGTTTTCAGGGTGCCGATGCGGGCCGGAAAGTCGTCCGCCTGATAGTTAATCCAATCGACCTTTGCGGAATTTTTCATTTCGATATTTCCCCGCGTCAGCATCGCCCAGTCAAAAGGGCTGTAAAGCCGAAGGGTGGTATTGATATTATGAGCGCTGGCGCCTGCGTGACCGGTTGCCGCGACGGAATACTCGCCGTTGTTGTCGGTTACCATATAATCGAAAGTCGCGTCCGCCTTAATGTCGGGCATCGACATATCCGATTTTGCGGGCATCGTGGAATTGTCCCAGGGTTTGACCTTGAGCTTTTCATTCATTTCGAAAACGGCGTCCGAAACGCCCGCGTCCGCCGCCGACCTGGCTGTGATTCTCGACGCCGAGCGTATCGCAAACAACCTGCCGTGCATACCGAGGCCGGTAACGCTTAATCCGATTATCAGCATTAAAACAACTATCAGCACTACAAAGGGCAGCACCCCCCCCCTTCTTGCGTATCTATTAAATCTTTTGCTGGTCATAAGAACTTTCCTGTATCTTTAGTTATGCATCACCGCCGACGTTGTCGTCGCCAGCTTTTCCCTGCCGTTGTCGAGGGTCAGTATCATCTGCATCGAGCGCCCTGTCTGCTGAAATGCGCAGTAAGTTACGTTGTCGCAGAGCGTGACGGTGTCCTGCGATTCTCTCGGATTTCGTCTGCCGTATTCGATGCAAAGCCGGCCGTTCGATTCGTAAAACCGGGCGTAGCGGTCAATCTGCGGGCTGTTAGCGTCGGCGTAGTAATAGACCTCGACCCACTGGCCGTTATTGTCTATAAGATAATACTGGCTGCTGGATTTTCTCACGATGGCGTCGAAGGCCCTTTGCGCGACGTGACTTCCGGTTACCACTTCGGAGTAAACCCGTTCGTACGTCGCGTTCCAGCCGCGCTGAGTGTCATAAAGCACGCTGGCTATGCCCAGCATTACTATGACCGCTATCGCCGCGCCGACCATCAGTTCCGCGATGGTAAATCCTTTATTTTTTATTTTATTTTTTCGCATTAGTCCGCTCTTATCATCGGTCAAATCGGATTTTCGACGTATGTAATAAGACGATAAGATTTAACGGCGCTGGCGAGGTCGCCTGTGTCCCGGCCCGTCGGGTCCCAGTTGACAATGACGCTCAACGCGCGTAAATCGCTTGCGACGTCCTGCCAGGAAAGCGTCGCGAAATAGTCGGCGTCCTCGATTATAATTCTATAGCTGCCTAACGTCTGAAAGCCGCTCGGAGCGTCCGGGCCTGCGTCTTCGCTGATGTTGAGCTTTGAGCCGTACGCGACGTCGGGCCTGAACGCCGCCGTCCCGCGCACGCCGTTCCACCCCTCGCAGAGAAATTGTGCCGTCTGAACGGCCGTTGTCTGCAAATCGGCCTTGCGGGCGCTTATGACCCCGTTATAGCGGTTTACCGATGTCCCGAGAATGGCTATGACGAGTATCGCCACCGCAATCATTATATCGACGATGGTAAAAGCTGAACGTCTCATCGACCTTAACTTAGCCATTATGCACCTGTTTATATTCACAAAAAAAATCGCGCCTATCTAAAATATAAGTAAAACAATCGCAAAAGCGAAATCCCGCCTGTAAATTCGCGTCCTATAATAGGCCTTAGCGGCGTCGAGAAAGGGGAAATATTAATAAAACTACTTGACGACAGGGATTTTTAAGGGCATAATAATCCCAGAATGAGCGGCTCGCCTCTGGCATCGGCTAAAGTGTTGATATGGGCGGGACAAGCTTTGCCGTTTCTCGCTGCGACTCGGGCTTCTTCACGGGGGCCGTTATAATTATACGGGTGCCTTTTCCCGGGGCCGAATCAATCTCGAGCCGGCCGCCCATATATTCCAATCTCTCCCTGATATTGAAAAGCCCGAAACCGCCTTTTGTGCCTGAAGGCAGGCCGAGCTTGCTTGTGTCGAACCCGACGCCGTCGTCTTCAACGGTAATGACGACTTCAGAATTCTGCGCGGCGATGCCGACTTTGACGCTGTTTGCCCCGGCGTGCTTGACGACATTTATCAAAAGCTCGCGAATCGCCTTAAACAGAAATACCTTGGCGTCTTCATCCATTTCTATTTTGTCGCCCTGCGGCGCAAATTGATACTTCAGGCCGGCCTTGTCTCCAATCTCGGTTTTCATCCAGTTGTTCACGGTCTGCTCAAGACCGATTTCGTAAAGAACGGGATTGCTCAACTCGAATGTCAGGCAGCGCGTGTCTTCAATTATCTCAGCGATTATGTCGCACTCACGGTCCAGCGCGTCTTTGATATTCTGTTCCGACGACGATGCTTTCAGGACCTGCAGGTTCAGTTTTGCCATTACGAGCTTCTGGCTGAGGTTGTCGTGAATCTCCATTGCGATTCGCCTTCTTTCATGCTCCTCGGCGATAGACAGCTCCGCGGCAAGCGCCTTGAGCCGCTTTTGATTGTCCCGCAGCTTCTGCTCGGCGCGTTTGCGCTCGGTTATATCCTCTCCGGAACTCAGCGAGCCGGTGATGTTCCCTTTTTCATCGCGCAGAATCGTGTTGCGCCACGCTATCATTCGTTCTTTGCCGTAACGTCCCAGCACCGGGTTCTCAAAATACTCGCCCGACTCAATCTCTCCGGCCATGAGCTGCCGGAAGACAGCTTTAACGCCGACGCGTATGCTCTCGGGCACAAAGTCGTCAAACCAATTTTTGCCGATTATTTCAGTTTCGTTACAGCCAAGGATTTCGCACCCTTTTCTGTTGATGAGATTTACCCTTCCCGTTGTGTCAAGAACCACCAGTATTACAGCCGCGATATCAAGATACTTCTGCGCCCGGTCTCTCTGCTCCTGCAGTTTTTCCGCCGCTTCTTTGCGCTCGGTGATATCCGTAGCTATGTGGATAATGCCGCCGAGCGCCCCCGCCTTGTTGAGCACCGGCGTGCAGGAAACCAAAAACGTCCTGTCCAGCGCCTCCATCTCCATTTCGACCGTTTCCAAACAACCGCTCTGGAGTAATGCCGCTGCCGGACAGTTGTCCGCCGGCTTGTTCCTTTCATGGAACACTTCATAGCATTTTCTTCCAACGAAGCATTCTGCCGGTTTGCCCGTTAATTCCGTTACGGCTTTGTTGCAGGCCATTATTGTGTGGTCCGCTGCGAGGATGAACGACGGGTGTCCGATGGCCTGAAAAATATCCTCCCATTCAATAGGAGCCGTTTTTGCTCCCCTTTGGGCTTTCTTTGGCTTGTGCCTTTTATCGCCTCTTTCCCTCGTTTTTGCCATTCGACGGCCCTCGTTTTGTCGGCTGTTTGACAATTCTTGCGCAAAAAACCCTTGAGGCGGCATTATTATACCGTTTTTTCGCAAAAGCACAATCCTTTTATCGGTTTCTTTCCCGCATCCCGCGGCAGCCGGCGGTATGTATCCGGCTCGCCGGTTATTTCCTGAATGGGCAATGTCAGCAGATTCGCCGTGAAAGCCGGAAAAAAACAGGGCCGACCCCTCCTCCGAGGCATCGGCCCTGTTTCACACAAATAACACACGCTGCACGCGTCAAGGTGACCTGAAACTCAAATGCGGAGGTTTTGAGTTTTTCAGTTTTTCATTTCAAGCCAGGCGGTCGCTTTTTCGAAGTCGCTTACTACCCTGATTTGCAGCGAGCTTAGCGAAAGAACGTCCTGCAGGAACTTCAGCAGGGTGTTTTTGAACGAATCGGGATTGACCAGGACGGCCGCCTTGTCGCCGGGTCCGAATCCGATTTCACTCAGCATTTCGGGCAGACGGTCGATTTCCAGGACGGATAATCCCAGCGTTGTTTCTCTCTGGTCGAGAAGAAATGCGTTGACGTTTTTTTGACGTCCCTCGGCGAGTATTTCTTCGATGAGCCTTTTTATGTCCCCCCGGCTCAGCCGCCCGGATGTTTTTGCCTGAATAATTCTGTGACCCTCGATGTATTCAATCTTCCATTTTATCTGAGTGCGTCCTGGCGTGACGCTGCCGCAAAGCGTTAATGTTTCTGACGGTGTGGTTTCCATTTTTTGCTCCGTAAAAAAATTATCCCGACTTCAATGGACGTTATGAAATTTTTACGCAAATTCGGGAAAGCGCTGAAGTTTTTACATGTTGCCGGGCCGGGCGTGTCCCGCTTCTTTGTAACTGCGTATATTATCGCATAACAATGTATTTTGTGCTGTCAGTAAAATCCGTAATTTAGCCGCAAAATATCAGGAAAATACAGGCAGGAAATCCTGCGTGCGCATAAGGGATTGCCTTAGCCGCGTTAAGGGATTCTGGCTGACGAGCCGCTTGCGCAAAAAACAGGC
>CAYLXJ010000035.1:0-12001 GCA_964387385.1 uncultured Pirellulales bacterium | reverse complement strand
ACCGCTTCCGGCAGATGCTGGCGGATTTCTTCAGTCCGTTTTTTCAACTGGGAGACGACGATAAAATTCGGCACAAAGAAGACGGTAGTTGCGGCCAGAGTAATAAATATAGCTTTGTGGGCGTCTGAAAGTCCCGTCGGAGCCAGAATCAGTGTCATTATTACAAGACCCGCGAGGAACAGCACTATTTTGATGCCCGTATAAATCGCCGGCGCCGCCGAACTGATGTATCCTGCCCTGACAAGCTGTTCGTTGAGGGTCCTGCTTGCGTTTCCGTGCGAAACAACGTTGCCTATCTGGGCGAGCAGTTTCAAAAGGTCGCGTTTTTTCTCTTCCTTTTTCTCCGGCATTTCCACGAATCTGCTGTCCTGAAGCCGTATCTCCATCATTCTCTGCTTCTGCTTTTGCGCGAGGATAAACGAGGAGCCGATAGCCAGGACAGACAAAAAGGCCAGAAAAGGTATTAGTGTTTCCATCATATTGTGTTCAGCCGTTCTCCACTAAAGCCGTTAAAATCGCAGAACTGAGATACGTTTCATTATCCACCAGCCAAAAATAACGCTTATTGTCGTCAATCCGAGGACGTAAAGACCGATTGTTGTGTTGTATAAAGGCGCCATATATGTCGGGGCTAAAATATTGAGCAAAAAGAACAAAAATATGGGCAGCCCTATCAATATGGACGTGCTGAAATTTGTTTGTGCGGTTAACACCCTGACCCTACTGGTCAGGCGAATCCTGGCACGGATGACGCTCCCCAAGCTGTCCATCAGGTCGGCGAGGTTTCCGCCGCTTTGAAGCTGAATCGCCACAGCCGTAGCAAAAAGGCGAAGTTCGGAATTTGACGTTTCCGAGGACACGTTCCTTATGGATTTCTTGATGTCGATGCCGAGCGCCTGCTCCTGACACATACGATAAAAAGCGTCCCCGAGCGGTGGGCCTATTTCTTCTGATATCAGTTGAAATGACCCGCTGAGCGGATGTCCTGCACGCAGCGAGCGTGCGGCTATCCCGAGGGCATCTACGAGCTGGCTTTCGAACAAGGCGGCCCGCTTGTTGATTCTCCAGCTCGTTATAGCGTTAAAGCCGAAAACAACGACCAGTATTCCTACCAGAGCTACGACCAGATTTCCGGTGAGGACATAAAGAACTATTACCGCTAAAAGACAAACGCCGCTTAAGCCGAGCAGGACCGTCTGAACAGAGGCCTGCCAGCCGGCATCATTGGCGATTCTTTTAAGCTTTTTTTGAATCGATCCCAGTGTTTTGGCCTTACCTGCCCCTGCGCTTTCCTGGGAGTCCCGCCACAAACTGAGCATTTTCGATTCGTCGGCTGTTTCGGTCTTTACAAGCCCCAGACGCTGCTGGATTTTTTTCAGCCGAGAAAGGTATTGTCCAAGCCAGACGAAAACGCAAAAACACCAAAGCGAAAAAACAAGCGCGAAAACCGCTACCAGCACAATTACATTCAGTATAGATGACGCATTCATTTTCTTTTTACCGCGACTGCCTTTAAGTTAGTAATATATTTTTTCGCCAAAAACCGCCTGAATGCCTTTTACAGTGTTTTGTCCCCGCGGCGGATTTTCTATTGTTCCGGGGGTTTTGTTTCGGAATCCTCTTTGCCGGCCTCGACGAGCACGCGACGCTGAAACAGAATCGGCGGAATGTCGATACCCTCGGCTTTGAGCCGGTTCACGAGAATGGGACGGACGCCGCAGGTTTCGAACTGCCCGTACGCGTTGCCTTTATCGTCCACGCCGAGCTGCTTGAACTTGAATATGTCGTGCAGACATATAACGTCGCCCTCAGTGCCCGTGATTTCCACTATATTTGTGACCTTTCTCGCGCCGCCGGTGATGCGGTCCAAGTGAATCAACACGTCCAGCGCCGAGCTTATCTGCTCGCGCATCGCGTGGACGGGGTAGTTGATTCCGGCCATACTGACCATATTCTCAAGCCGGCGAAGGGCATCGCGTGGGCTGTTTGCGTGCACGGTCGTCATCGACCCTTCGTGACCGGTGTTCATCGCCTGAAGCATGTCCAGCGTTTCGTCGCCCCGGACTTCGCCGATGATTATTCTGTCGGGGCGCATTCTTAAGCTGTTGCGCACAAGGTCTCGCTGAGTGACTCGCCCTTTTCCTTCGATGTTCGGCTGTCTGGTTTCCAGCCGGACGACGTGTTCCCGCTGCAGTTTAAGTTCAGCCGCGTCTTCGATTGTTACGACTCGCTCGCCTTCCGGTATCCAGCGTGATAGCGCGTTCAATAGCGTGGTCTTGCCCGTTCCTGTTCCGCCTGAGATGAGGATGTTCATTTTGCAGCGGACGCAGGCGTCGATGAAAAATGCCATTTCCTTTGTCAGAGTATTTAATTGAATTAATCTATTGATGTTAATGGGTTCTGCCCCGAACCGACGGATACTCAGCATCGGGCCGTCGAGCGCAAGCGGGGGTATAATAGCGTTGACACGGGAGCCGTCCGGCAGACGGGCGTCGAGCATGGGCGAACTTTCGTCGATTCGCCTGCCTACGTTTGAGCCGATTCGAGCTATCACTCGCATTAAGTGCTCGTTATCGGCAAAAGAGGCGTCGGTCAGTTCAAGCCGGCCGTATTTTTCAATGTAAACCTTGCGGGGGCCGTTGACGAGAATATCGCTTATTTCCGGGTCGGTCAGGAATTGTTCAAGCGGCCCGAATCCGAAGACCTCGTTCATTACCTCGTGAAGGAGCTGGTCTTTCTCAGGCGCCGTAAGCGGATAACCCTGTTCGCCGAGCAATGCGTCTATTTTGTTTGAGCATTCCCGGCGCAACTGCTCGATTGGGACCTGCTTTGCCTCCTGCAGGTTCAGTATAGTCAGTAATCTTCGGTGGACCGAGTCCTTTATTCTGTTCCAGGTTGCGTTTTCTTTTTGGGCGGCGGCATTCTCGGCTGCCGGCCGGTTATTTTCTTTTACCATTTTGTCTTATCCCGTTATGGTGCTGTTGTAGCAGGAGCCGATTGTCGCCGCCAGTTTCTGGAAGTCCTTGCGGATGCCCGAGCGCGGCGCCACGTCCGAAAGCGTCTCCCCGCAGTTGACGCAGTTGACTATTCTTTTGAAATCATTGCGAATACTGTAAAGCCGCTGTGTTCCCAGCGCCTTTTTGACCTCGTCGAAAGGCAGCGGAGGGTACCATCGGCGGAACCTGTTGACAAGCGGAAAGATTTTTTCGCTTCCGACGTGAAACTCCCGCAGGGCCGTCAGTATCGCCTTGGCCGTCTTGATGTCTTTTACATTTGGCTGGAAGACAACCAGAATTGCCTTGCTTGCGTTTGCCAGCAGTTTCATCGTCTGGTTTGACAGACGGGGTGCATCTATTACCGTGTATTTGTATGCTTCTTTGCAGGCGTCCAGCGCCTCAGCAAGGTTCGGGTACTGGGTCGAGCCGTTTTTACTTTGCGTTATGCCCGGCGGGCTTACCAGCACGTCAAAATTTTCCTTATAAGTGGTTGCACTTGTGGTTATGAGATGGCTGTCAATTCTGTCTTTCTGCGCCAGCACATCGTTGATGCTGTAGCTGCCTGCGATTCCCAGGTAGCAGGAAACTGCGCCGAAGCAGTTGTCCATATCGATTGCCAGCACCGCCCTCGAAGACCGCAGGCGCAGCTCATTAGCGAGGTTCAGGCAGACAGTTGTTGCGCCGCAGCCGCCGCTTGCCGAAAACACCGTTACTATCAGGCCGAGGTCGGTTGTGCTTTTGGGGCTGTCAACGAGCAGCCGTTCCAGTACCCTGTCAAGCTCCGTCTCTATGCTTTGTTTGAGCATAAAATGTCTTGCGCCGACCTGCATCGCCTCGAGGATTAGTTCCTGGCTCGAAGTGTTCGACGCAACAGCAAACCGCGTCGCGGGAAACCTGCCCGCCAGAAGGTCAAGCTCGCCTAACATTTTTCGCGGATTGGCGTCGATATCCACAATGGCGATGGGCGGCCTTACGTCTTCGAGATACGTCTTCAGCTCGTTGATGCCTGAGCAGGTATCCATAGTCGAGTCGCCGTGCTGTGAACGCAGGACCTGTCTTAGCCGCTCAGCAAAGCCGGTTTCTTCGGTTGTGACGACAATTTGGGGCATTTTTTTCATTGTCAACCTCGTTCTCTCTTATATGTTAATAATTTTGTACCTTTGTTAAAGGGCCGCCGGCTTCGCGGTATTGCCCGTATCAGGGGTAATTTCCGCCTGGCTTGTGGCGCTGGTGCTGCCGTAAGTGTCCCAGGCGCCGGGTCCCATCAATTTATCGAGGCCCATCTGCTGCAGCCATTCAGCATCTGCGGAATTAATCATTGCCGGCTCTGCCGCTTCAATTTTTCCTCCAAGATAAAGCTCCCAGTCATTCGGCTCTTTGTGCAGGAATCCGGGTAAAGGCGGCGTCTGCGCCTCGTTCATCGGCTCGACAAGTATAGCTGTTACTAGCACAACCAGCTCCGTCTCGTCTTTCTGGTAGCGGACCGAGCGGAAAAGAGGTCCGAGTATGGGTAAATCGCCTATTCCGGGTATCCGCGAGTTTATTGCGTTGGTCTTGTTGCTTATAAGGCCGGCCATGGCAAATGATTGTCCGCTTTTTAATTCGATTGTTGTCTCGGCCCTGCGTGTTATCAGCGCCGGTACGTTGAAACCTTGTTGTTGCAATCCCCCAACCGATGTCAGTGCACTAACCTCAGGAGCGGCGTATAATCTTATTGTCCCGTCGCCGAGAACCGTCGGGCGGAAGGTCAGCCGAACACCATATTCCTTATATTCTACCGTGATGGTGGTCCCGCCTGTACCGCCGCCGCCGCCGCCTTGAGGTACGGGTATGGGGTACTCTCCGCCGGCAAGGAAGGTCGCCTCCTCGCCGCTAAGAGCTACAAGAGTCGGATTAGCTAATATTCTAACATACTGGTTTTCCGCAAGCGCCTGTAGAAATACCTCGAGGTCTGCCCTCGGAATGCCTATGATAGCAGTCAGAGAATCGGGTAATGAGGTATCTGTCGTTTCAAAATCAAGAGGGCTCAGGGCTGATTGTCCGCTAGAAGGCACAAATCCCGCGCCGGGGACAAGCGCACCGCCGCTGTCGCTGCCGGGTCTTACCGCGGCGAAATAATCGTTATCTCTCCATATCGCATTAACTCCCAGGGCGCGGATGGCTGATCGGCTGACTTCGGCGACGCGAACCTGCAATTGAATCTGCTGGACGCCCGCTAAGCTGGTCATATCAACGTATTTCATCTGCGCCGTATCGAGGTAGGTCTTGAGCTGTGCCGCCTGTTCAGAGCTGCGAAGCAGGCCCTTGACAATCAAAACGTCTCCCGACTGGCTCAAATCGAGCTTGCAGTGAGGGAAAAGCTCCAGGAGTTTCTGCTCGTGCACGGCCACGTCTAAGGTTACGTGGACGGTCATCTGCCAGATTTTGGTTTCGTCCTGGCTCCAGAGAATAAGGTCGGTTGAGCCGACCTTGAGGCCCTGAAGCAGGACCTGTGTGGGCGTCAGAATCTGCACGTCTGCGATTTTGGGGTCTGTCACCGCGACGCGGACGGTAGGCCAGGGGGCCTTTATCACGTGCGATTGTCCTGCGACAATCGTGATTTTTTCCGTGCCGTCGGCGTTTGTTACGACCTGCGCGACAAGCTGTGAACAGCTCAAAGCGCACAGAAGCAGCAAAACCGCCCAAAACCTGTTTGTTAAAATAACTGATTGAATTGTCTTCCTGGCTTTCATAAATAACCCTTTAACATTGAAACCGTTAATCTTTTTAGTTTTCAACGCTATATGGCTTTTTATATTATTCCTGTTCCGGCGTCTCTGCCGTAATATCAACGATTTCCTCCTTGACATCCTTGCCTCTTATGACCGTGATTTCCCACTGCGGTTTCTGCCCGGATTGTTCGCCGCCGAACATTCTGCGAAGCCGCTCCGCGCTCTGGTCGTCCGTCGCGTCTTGACGCACATACGAGCCATTGGGGTCTTCGAGGCCGTTTGAATCGGGATTACCCCCGACCGGCGAGGCATACACCGACGAAGACATCAGTTCGCCTAATTTTGCCAGACGTCCCTGGCTTAAAACCATTGCCTCGGCGTCGGCGGTCTTCAGGTCTAAGGGGTTTTTCATAGCTAATGTTACCTTGCCGTTGTCCATCGCAAGCTGCAGCGCCTCGGCCTGTCTGCCGTCAACCATAAGCGTTACGGTAAGCGTACCGCCTGAATCGCTTCTGCCTTTGGAGGGGGTCTTGCCCGGCTCGTTCTTGGAGATAATCGACTCTTCCTGAACGGCCAGCACCTGGATGTTGTGCAGAAGCGTTGTTGAAATGGCCTGGCCTTTATCTTGAGAAGAGCTCAGGCGGAATGTGGCAATAACATCAACGAGGCATCCGGGATAAAGCAGGCCTCCCATTACAGAATGCCTCGATACGGGCACGCTCATCGCCCTCATCCCGTGAGGAAGCGCTGCGGCAAGCTGCGCCCCGCTTCCCTCGGTAATCAAGGACCTTCTTGTAATTACCTGGTCCTGCACCACCGGAATCGCCAAAACCTTGCCGACAACCTGCGCCGTGTCGGAAAAATAATCGGCTGCAAGGCCTTTTCTTTTTACTTTCTTGACAGCGACGTTTTGAGAGGTAATCCAGGACATCGCCGGAAGCGGCTTTGTCGCCACAACGGCGTTGACCTCGCCTCTGCCCTTTAATTCGTCTATCCTTTCGTGTCTCAGAGTCCTTACCAGCAATGCCGCCGAAAACGCCGCCAATAGTCCGAGAATGATTAAAACAACAACCGCCCACTTCATATCGCTCGTCCTTTCTGCAAAATATCTTTGCTCTTTATTTTATTATTGCGTTATTTAAGGACCTTCCTTCGGCATTGTTACAGTCGCTGTGTAATTATCCATAAGCGGGCCTCTTGTCAGGAAGTCCCCGAGGTTCATAAAATCAAGGTTTCGTACCTCCACGCTGACCGTGACCTCATCGCCGGGGTCCTCGCCCTCAAAGGAGATTTCTGTAATTTGTTCGTTGACGTTCATCAAAGGCGCCAGTTCGTTTCTAATGGTCTGTTCGTTCGCCCCCCATCTTGCTCCGGTTCTGGCCCCGTGTCTTGCCAGATAAATGACATGCTGAACCTGGTAGAACAGGAAACCAAAGGCAACAATCCCCAGTGTCAGCATCAAAAGCAGTATAAAAACAATGGCCAATTCGACTATGGCCGTCCCCCGGCGGCGAGCGTGTTTTTTATTTATTTTCTTCATAACAGCACTATTCCTCCGGCGACGCAGACGCCGATAAATATCGCCGCGCCGTAAGGCACGGTCAGTTTCTCGCCTTCTATTGTGCGGATGGATTCCGTCGCCTGCCTCAAACCCACCCTGCATAACAAAGCTATCATCATATCCCGCACCGGCAAAAGCAAGTTTCCTAAAACATTCTTTAGCCGTCTTTTGTATAGAGCGACTATTATTGCCAATATACCGCCCGCAATACAAATACAGGCAAGTGCGATACAGGCCTCTCTTATATTAAGCCACGCTCCGAGAGAGCCCGCCAGTTTCGCATCACCCGCACCCCCGCCCGCAAAGATAAATAAAATCACAAACGGAAACGACATTACAACCGCCGAGCCGAACGCCTCGGCCAATCCGCTTGTGCCGCCCTGTGTCCCCGACCAGATTAAGCCGGCCAGCAGCAGCGGCCCGGTCAGCAGATTAGGAATCCGGCGGGTCCGCACATCCATCACACAGGCCGCCAGTGAGGCGCCGATTACGACGCCCCACCGGATTATGTCTTTTTCTGTTAGCTCCATCCAACCGACACAAAAATTTGCCTTTCCGCAGTTCGATTAATTGAACCCGTTACCAGTCATGTTATCATTGGCGTTTTCAAAGGCATTGAGTACCTTTCCGCCAATCGCGATAATGACTGTGATAGTGGCCGCGACGATTAGCCCGAGGATAATCGCGTATTCCACGGTCTCGAGGCCCTTTTCATCCCTCAAAAATCTTTTGAACAGTTCCATTTTTCTAAACCTCCGCACTACTAAGTTAATAATCCTTAAATTGTTTTAAACGGAGGCATCCCTACCTCTTCGTTATACGCGAAAATATTTTTTAGCCGCAAAAAGCTCATCGTTGGAAAAAATTAAAATCATTTTTGTGTCTTTTGCGCCTTTCGACGGCCAATTTACAGAAATCAATTCTCCTTTTTACCTGTTAAAATATTCCGCCTCCGTAACAGTCCCTGCCCGATTATTCAACGGAATCCCTTCCCGTAAATACCGATTATTAAAACCACTTTAACAGACGGGACGGCAATTGTCAAATACAAAAATGAAAAAAATACAAAAAATTTTTACTATAAGTCCTTTATTTTCAGGGTCCTATAATCAGGGTCTTTTCATATTTGGCGGCAATGGCTGGTTGTGTGAAATGGTTGCCCGGCTTCGCCTTCGGCTATGCCGAGGCGAGCGGTTACGCGTCTGGTCACGGTTACGTCAAACGTCGAACGCCATCAAAACGCAACCGTAGGACGATTGACGTAACGAGCAGCGTAACCGATGAACGAGAAACGAGATTTTTTCTGTTGACAAACGGCTTTCTTTGGTATAATACTATTTCAGCAGTATTAGTCGCGGGATTATTATGGGCCGAAGGGTTTTTTATGTGAGGGACATAAATTTATGTGTGACAAATCGGACAATATGAGCGTTTTTAACGGCAAAAACAGAAAAAAGGGAGTTGCCCTCGTATGGTTGGCGATTATGCTCGTGATGCTGATTTTGTTTGTGGGCCTTGTTATTGACGGGTCGCGGCTGTTTCTTGCGGCCCATCAGCTTCATAACGCCGCCGACGCCGCGGCTCTGGCGGGGGCGAGGATTGTTCGAACGTATGACCCAAACGACCCGTGCACACCGAACGCCCGCAGCGAGGCCCGGCGGTTTGCCGGCTTGAACGGCGCTCTGGGAGATTCGGTTTTTTTGGACCTCAACTATGACAATGACCCCGCTGGGGACATTGTTGTTGGGAAATGGGATTTCACGAACAAGGTTTTCACTCCTACAGAGGACCATCCTGATGCCCTTAAGGCCGTAACAAGATGTGTTAAAGACGGAATACATAATAATCCCGTTAAACTGTTTTTTATGCCTATCGTCGGCATCGAGGACGCCAATGTTACGCGAGCCGCAATTGCCTACGCCATCGGCGGCTGGGGAGCAGGAATAATAACCCTCGATTGTTATGCAGACGAGTCGCTGTACATCCCGGACGCGGCAACGGATGTAACTGTTGTCGGAGGAGGAATTCAGATTAATTCAAATCACGATGATGCCTTCCACGTCAATCAAAAAGCGGAATTTATACCTCTTCCGGAGGTCGTAAATGTAAACGGCGGCATATCGAAACAGTTCCCTGACGAGCTTCTTGAAGTTACCAACACAGGAGCGCCTCGTATGCCCGACCCTCTGTGCCCCGGCGCACAATGTGACGGAAGCGTCGCGGGCTACTGCATTCCCGAGCCGTCCTTTAGTCCCTTGCGTGACCCGAACACTGTTAGGCCCGCCGCCGGGGAGACGAGGACGCTTCAGCCGGGTTATTATCCCGGCGGGATAAAACTGCTTAGTTCTAACGAGACGCTGCTTCTTGAGCCGGGCATATATGTTCTCGACGGTGAGGGCCTGTATATAAACGGGGGAAATCTCATCGGCGACGGCGTGATGCTATACATAACAGGCACGGGAAAAGTGGATATTCAGGGAAATGGAACTGTCCAACTCAATGCTAACGCAGAATACTTGGAATCCCCTTACGTAGGGGTAACAATCTATCAGGACAGGGACAATCACAACGATGCTACAATAAACGGGACCAATACCCTTGATTTAAATGGGGTATTATATTTCCCGCGTAACCGTGTCAATATTACCGGAACAGGCGACGGCTTCGGCACGCAATTAATCACAGGAACGCTCGAGATAAGCGGGCATGGACTTATAGAAATAAATTACGACGGTCGTAATCCCTTCCCGGCAAACAAGGCCGTTATAGTATATTAGAATCGAAGGGGACAGCTTGAGAGTTGTATCGGATTAATTACTCTGTTACTTTGAGGATAACAAAGCTTTCTGATAGTTTTTCAGGAAGTTCAATTTTCTTCAGCCATTTGGGATAGTCACCTTTTTTCAGTCGCTGATAGAATGTATCACTGCAATCCGGTTTAGAATAAAATTTCCATTCGGGGGATTGCGGGCACAGAAGAATTGTGTCGGCCTGCCGCTTGTCGATAAGCGATAGCGCACGCTGGTCGCTTTCGGCTGTCATTATCTCATAAGTATCTGTAATGCCCGCTGTCGAGAAGGAACAAGGGGTAGCGATAACTTCACAGTTGGTTCGATAAAGAATTTCCGGCCCGAAATCCAGGTGGGTAACAATTCGCATCGGCTTGTCCGCGTCTTTTGATAAACCAGTCAGGTATTTACAGATGTCCGCTAAATAAACTTGTTTTAAAGGTCTTTGCATTCTTCTGACTTCTGTGAAGTAATTTACGGAAAGGGCAAGGAGATAAAAACCGGCGCTCACCGCGATAATTATTGTGATTCTTTTCAATGTCCTCCAGATTTTGAGCCGGCCGGGCCTGACTTTGCCAATCGCCTCCGCGGCCAGTTCAGCTAATAGCAGTGTTATTATTACCTGCGCATAAACTGCCCATCGCAGCATTTGCGCCGCAAGGACAAAAAAGCAGACAAGCATAATAAGAATATATATCCAGCAGAGACGCTCGTTTTTGCCTGTCCTTGTTTTTATAAGGTATAAAACATAAATGAGGGCAACAAAAAAAGAGCTTATCACCTGGATTGAAATTGCGGGCATTGAAAATGAAAGCAGGGGCTGGACCTCCTGGATTTTTGTGAACCATATCTTCTTTATGTTATCATCGAGGTTTACCATCGGCCCCCCGAAAAAATCGGGAAAGACAAGCCGCATAGCCACTCCCGCTGCGAGTGCGGCTAAAAAGCCGCAGATAAACCTGCCTTGTCTTTTTCGCAAAACCGGTGTGAACCTTTCCATGATAAGTGAAGGGATTAATACAATGCTGATAACAGTAAGCAGATATAAATGCACAATTGAAATACTGTTATATTCTATGGAAGCAAAGCCGCCCAACCCTCTTTCTATCAATAGAAAAATAGCGGCAAAAGCCGCGATTGATGCACTATAAATGAAACACTTTTTAAGGTAGTCCTCGCCCAGCCATATCCACAAGCACCCCATAAAGGCGGCAGTTATTAAGACCCATGTTATCGCCTCCATAAGTATCCATAAGGCAAGGGCGTTGACTAATGCTAATCCAAACAGTAATGCTTTGCTCGATGGCTTAAAGATGTTCCGAATAAAAAAGCCCGCAGACAATACAAACAAAAGTATCATCAAGCTGTGATGGTCGGGCCTGCCCGCCTGACAGCGGTTTATTATTACACCCTGAAACATAAGTATTAATATCGCCAGCGTCGGGCCGTCTTTACTGAGAAGAAGCAGGGCCGTCCAGCGCAGAAAATAAGCAATCAAACCAAGTATTACCGGGCTTATCAGCACGCCCCAGAAAAACAGCGCCTTGTCAAAATCAGTAAAGATTGAAAAAGCGTATGCCCCGCCGAGTAAGAGAACATCAAGCGGTCGTGTCCAATGCAAAACCTCGCCATAAGGCGGATTGCTTCTACGGATTGTCCGGTCGAACCACCGGCCTGTTTCGTGGAGCTGTCTAACGCGGACCAATCGCATATAACAATCGGTATCTGAGAGACGAAATTCTTTGTCGGGGGCTTTTCTCATGTAATATAGATAAAGCGAAAGCGAAGGGATGATAAAGCACAGGAAAAGGCAAAAAAGCAGTTCGATAGTTTTTTTGTTTTCGTTTTTAACGGCTTGGTTCATTAGATGCCCTTAATGATATATTGCCACCGGACACATTTAGAACTTTGAATCCGGAGAATACCATACTGGGCAGGGCCGGA
>CAYLXJ010000034.1:0-12041 GCA_964387385.1 uncultured Pirellulales bacterium | reverse complement strand
CGCGAGGTCGCCGAATCCGTCGAACAGGCCGAACATATAATCCCAACTGTCGCGCTGACCTTCTTTGGACGTGAAGCCCCCGCCTTCGATGGTTCCCTCGATTACGTCGTATTCCTCGCGCTCGCCTCCCAAATGCTCGGCGAGGAACGGCCCGTCCGGCCGCTCGCTTGCCTGATAAAGACCCCAGTATAGCCCGTTGAGATACAAATGAACGTGTCTCGAATCAGGCGACAGATAACCCATATCACGCATCGAATCCTGCGCAAAGGTGTCCTTGAGATATTGCGCCCTTTTGCCGCTCCAGACGCCGTCCAGCCAGCTCCAGTGATAATTCGCCCGCAGCGAAATGTTGTCTAATTGCTTAGCGTCGCTGTTCGGATAAAGCGAAAATTCGAGCTTCGACGGGCCGTATTCACTTTTAAAGAATATCCTCAATGAGTGTTTGGACGTATATTCCGGCCCCTGACTTTGATTTCCCACCATATGAAGTGCTGCGTTTATCTGGAAATCAGCTCCCGTGCACGGGTCGAAATACTCCACCGACACCGGCTGCTCAATATACCACCACGGATGAACATACAGGCCTATCGACGGGTCGAACAGATACATCATATCAGTAACAATTGAAATCGTCGGTATCGACGTCATCGCTGTCTCGAATCTGCTGCTGTAACTGGGATTATTAAGGACCTCGGGGTCCATCTCGTAATCAGTGTAGCCCATATACCAGCTAACGGGGAAACCCTTCGAATAAGCATAGGCGTTGTTCTGGTTTCTTACGTTGCTGAGGAAAATGTAAGTGGCGGTGTTGACCACGCTCGATTTGTAGCCCGCCCTAACCGCCGCCGCCCGCAAGCAGGTCGTGCCTGTAATCTGAATCTTCGTATCGGGATTATAAACAAGTCCAACGGTATCAGTGGGCGTGTTGCCGTCTAATGTATATTTTATCGTCGCATCGTCGTCATCACAAAACAGTTCCACTGTAAAGGGGCTGTTGTAGAAGCCGTGTTCGTGGCTGATTTCGACTTTATCGACAAGACCCAGGTAGCCGTCACTGTTTTGTGCGCCGGGCGTAGGGACACCCATATAGCGGAAGTTTGCCGAGCCGTCCGGATAAGGCCCGTATGAGATATTGCTGAATTGCTCGCCGAATACGAAACTGTCAACTAAACTCAGGTCGCTGTTATAAAGCCCGACCGCCTCGCCTTCTTTTCCCAGCTTGAAACTCAGATGCAGCGGCCCTTCCGTTTCTTCCTCATCGTCGGCCCACAGCAGCAGATACCCGTGCGCATGAATTGTCGTTTGACTCGGAGCATTTGTAGGTATCTGCCATTTGTTCGGAACGTCGAGGTCATCGGTTATATACATACCCCCGATATTGACTGGCTCAGAGGCGGGATTAAATATCTCAATCCAGTCGTCATAGTCGCCGTAAGGGTCTGCCAGCGTCGAGTTGTTTGCCGCCATAACCTCATTTATAACGGGCTGCAATATAACAGGTCCGCCCGTCCAGTTTTCGGCAAGCATCGCAAAATCGATAAAGTCAACATCATTGTCGCCGCTGAAATCCGCGCAGGTTTGTCCGGGACAGCCCGCAGGCGCAAGCCACTGGTATGCAAATATATTCACGTCCTGCCAATCGACCTTGAAGTCGAAGTTCAAATCACCCGTTGCATATACCGGCGTTTCCGCCGCTGCGAACGCCGCTACCGAATGAACAAGCCGATATGCCCCTGATTGCTCCCAGCTTATTGTCGCCGTGCTCGCAACCGGAACATTGCTTGTGCTGCCCGCGCCGGATGATGCGCTGGCCGTTACATCCCACCGCTCGTTCATATCGCTTTCTGTCGCTGTGAATGAGCCGCCGCTTCCTGAACCTATAACGTCAACCACCCAAGCGCCGTCGGTCAGCGTCGTTATATCGGTCGAGATGCTTGAGGTGTCGGATATTGAATTTACTACGACGGCCTCTCTCGGCAGTTGCGCAACGCCCTTTAACGAAATAGCCCCGCCGTTTCTGTTGTCGATATCGCCGGAATAAGTAACCGTTATGGTATATGTTCCCGCCGCAGGCAGGTCGGTATCGAGCATATAATATAGTTCTGTTTTTCGTGTAGTGCTCGTTGTCAATGAAACGCTCGAACCGGCTACAAAACTCATATTAACGCCGTTGTATTTGACGCTGCTTATAACAAGGTCGGTCTGGCTGGTGTCTTCTGCGGCAATACCTACTATGAGGATTCGATTTGAACCGCTTCCTATCGTGTGCGACCAGCTTAATGTGGCCGAAGCCGTCGAACCGGACGCCGAACTGGAATTGTCGAAACTGATTGCGCCGCAGGTAATCGAGGCCCAAACAGCTATGACAAAAAAGAAAAAAAGAACCTTCGTCGGTTTAGATGTTTCAAGCCGCATCTATTTTCATTCCTCCGGTGTGGTTAAACAGATGTGTGCTGCAATCCCTATTCAGAAAGGAATTTCGCACTCATTAGCAGGTATTGTAGCAGATTTGCCTTCATCGGTCAATTCCCCTGCCCCCTGATAAACCGCCAGCCCCCTTTTTGGCTTCAAATAACCGTTTTTCCCGGACGATAACAATTTAAGAAACCAAAATGCATTTCGCCTTTTGAGATGGTATTGTTTTTAAACTCGCGCGGAGTGTGTGATTTGGCTGGTCAGTTGCTCGATTGTTGCGTGCATTTGGGGGTTGGCGGAACGCAGGTCCTCGATTTTGCCGCAGGCGTGCATAACGGTGGTATGGTCTCGTCCGCCCAAATGGCCGCCGATTTCCTCAAATGAGTGCCTTGTGAGCTGTCTTGCAAGATACATACAAATCTGCCTTGGCTCGGCTATGCTCTGGCTGCGTTTCTTGCTTTGCAGGTCCGCAAGGCGGATATTGAAGTGCCTGGCCACGACGTCGGCGATATCGCTTATTCTGATATGCCTGACGGCGGAGTCAATATGGCCCTCAAGGGCCGTCTGCGCCATTTCGAGCGTTACATCCCTGCCCGTCGTCATCGAGACCGCGTATATCGTCGTCAGCGCCCCTTCAAGCTCCCTGATATTGGCGTGAACCTTTCGGGCGATGTAGCCGGCGACCTCGTCGCTGATACTGAAGCCGCGAAGATGCGCTTTCTTTTGCGCTATCGCGATTCGCGTCTCATACGTCGGCTGGTCAATCCGGGCGACCAGGCCCCAGTTGAACCTGCTGACTAATCGTTCCTCAAGCGAAGGTATCTCGCCCGGCGCGCAGTCGGCGCTCAGGATAATCTGCTTACCGTTACTGTAAAGGGCGTTAAACGTGTGGAAAAACTCCTCCTGGCTATGCTCGCGTTCACGGAGAAACTGTATGTCGTCAATGATGAGGGTATCGACCGTGCGGAAGCGTTTCTGGAAACCCGCGAGGTCGCCCTGCTCGATTGCCTGAATGAAACTATTTACAAACGCCTCACAGCTTAAAAGCTGAAGGACAGCGGAGTGGGATTTGCGTTTGACCTCGTGGCAGACGGCGTGCAGAAGATGGGTCTTGCCGAGACCCGTGCCGCCGTAAACAAAAAGCGGATTGTAAGTATCGCCCGGCGATTGACTCACAGCCACGCAGCTTGCGTGTGCGAAACGGTTGCTGGGGCCTACGACGAAATTATCGAACGTATAATCGGGATGCAGGACGGGGCCGGTCGAAAGTTTTTGTTCGGCTGAATCGATGCGGGCGTGGCCATTTGTTGAAAACTGGACCGATACGAGATGGCCCGTTACCTGCTGGGCGGCGCGGGTAAAAGCGTTTCTGCAGTTTTTATGCAGGAACTGGGCACAGGCCTCGTCGGGGCACCCGATTTCGAGCAGGCCGCCCGTCAGGCGGACGACGCTGAGCTTGTCAAACCAGCCGCGCATATTGGCGGGGTCAAGCGTCCTTGCACGGTCGAGTATCTCCGAGAAGATATTTTCGACATCAGCGGCGCCCAAGCTTCTCTCCTTATAAAAATAATACCAGCGAACAAAGCTCAATTACAAAAATAACGTCCTTGTTAAACAAGCAACCGATGAAACAGCACCCTCTGCAATTTTTCCGCCATAGGCGGATAAAATGATGGCCATCCTTGAACAACGATTCACAGAATGTAACGGTCTCTAACGGATTTGTCAAAAAAAATCCGCAACATATTTATAAAATTCATAACAATACTTGAATTTTTGCGCGGATTCTGCGAAACTCCTTTAAAAATTATGGGAATTTTTTCAAAAACCATCGGCTATTTCAAGGAGCGGCTGGGCAAAACCCGCGATAAAATCAGCTCGTCGCTGTCGGCGGTGCTTTCTATCGGCAGGACTATCGACGAGCAATTGTTAGACGAGCTTGAAGAAACGCTTATAAAAGACGATATCGGCGTCGAGACCACGGCCAAGCTGATTTCCGACCTGCGGGACGCTTACCACAACCGGAAAATCAAGGATTCTGTTGACATCGTCCCGTTCTTAAAAGAGCATATCAAGGGCTACTGGCCTCATCAGGACAGGCAGCTGCACTCGGCAGCCAAAGGGCCGACGGTAATTCTGGTCGCAGGCGTCAACGGTTCAGGAAAGACAACCAGCATCGCCAAACTTGCCTATATCCTCAGCAGGAACAATCGCAAGGTCATCGTCGCGGCCTGCGACACGTTCAGGGCGGCGGCGGTCGAGCAGTTGTCGATATGGGCAGACCGCATCGGCGTTCAAATCGTCAAACATAAAATGGGCAGCGACCCCGCGGCTGTCGCGTTCGACGCCTGTGAGGCCGCGCTGGCAAGAAACGTTGATTTTCTAATTTTAGATACAGCAGGCCGGCTGCATACACAAAAAGACCTGATGAAGGAACTGACCAAAATCCGCGACGTCGTGGCAAGAAAAATCGAGGGCGCTCCCAGCGAGGTGCTTCTGGTTCTCGACGCCACAACAGGCCAGAACGCAATCGCACAGGCCAAGATGTTCACCGAGGCAATCAGCGTTTCGGGAATCTTCCTTGCAAAATTAGACGGCACGGCACGCGGCGGCATCGTCATCGCGATTAAAGACCAGCTCAATATCCCTGTCAAATTCGTCGGCTTAGGCGAAAAACCGGAAGATATAGCCGAATTCGACCCCGACACATTCGTCGATGCGCTGTTCGCATAACAAAAGTAAAAAACGACTCCTGACCCCTTTTTTCTTTAATAAAGGAGTAACCATTATGAAAAAACTAATCACAATCACCTGCCTAATGTTATTGTCTTTAATTGCTTTTTCGCAAAAGGTTTCGGCTGATGAGCCGAATTTGCCAGCCAAATGGGAGGAGCTTACAGCCCCCAATTTCGTAAAGGCCGTATCGCAATCGGGCAAGGTCTGCATAATCCCAATGGGGATAATCGAAAAGCACGGCCCGCATCTGCCTTTAGGCACAGACCTTATAGACGTCAGGGCGCAGGTATTAAACGCCGTGAAAGAGGAATACGCGGTTGTTTTTCCCGAATACTACGCGGGTCAGATAAACGAGGCAAGACATCAGCCGGGCGTAATCGCTTACAGTCCGGACCTCGTCTGGAAAATGCTGCAGGAGACGTGCAACGAAATATCCCGCAACGGATTTGAAAAAATAATCTTTGTCAACGGCCACGGCGGCAACAACGACCTCGTGAAATATTTCTGTATGTCGCAGTTGTCCGAGAAAAGAAATTACGCCATATATCTATTTGCGCCCAAAACCGACCCTAACGAGCACGCAAAGGTCGAGGACCTGATGAAAAAATTACCCCCAAGCACAGGCGAGCACGCGGGGGCAATCGAGACATCTTATATGCTGGCTGTCCGGCCCGATTTGGTAAAGCTCGACAAGGCCTCCTCGCAATCCGGTGAAGATCTCAATCGATTAACCAATCTGCCGGATGTTTACACAGGTATCTGGTGGTATGCTAAATTTCCGAACCATTACGCCGGCGATGGGAAATTCGCCACGCCCGAACTGGGAAAGGCCCTGCTCGAAGAAGACACTAAGCAGCTTGTCCGGATGATTCGCGAGGTCAAGTCCGATACTAAAGTGCCTGAACTGCAAAAGACCTTTTTCGAGGCAACCTCGCATCCGCTCGAGACAAAGCAATAAGAAGGAAAATAATTTTTTGTGTCTTAGTGCCTTAGTGGTAAATCATGTCCGTCATCGCAAAACTACCGGCATAAAAGATTGTGTGTCATTTCGACCGAGGTAATGCGCAGCATTGCCGAGCGGAGAAATCCGCTGATTTGTCATTCCCGCGACTTGTCCTCAATAGCTTTAGCAAAGAATGGAAGTGTGAATCCGGAAATAAAAGAATCTGTAAACCATCAAACCGAAGTAAGACCAAACTTTTGTCTGTACATATTTAGTTCGTCTATCTCCCCTTTTGTTTTCGCATCTTTTTCGTATTGCCACAATATCGAATCTCTTTCAGGTTGATTAAGCCAATAGCTGTCTTTCACGATGAGGTCGAGTATCTGGTCAATGTCTTTTTCAATGAGTTTTCCTCCGACAGTCCCATTTGTGTAAAGATTGCAAACATACTCCGCCCCAAAGCTGCATATGTTAAATAATCTTTCAACATCATCATACGCACTGCGAATTTCTGGAATCGTAATACCATCGGGACTTGAAAGATGACCGTTTTCGTCAAGGAGTCGATGTGCCAGTAGCTGATGACGCATACTGGCGACTTTTTTAAGAACGTTTTTTGTAGTTTGGTTAAACCTAGCTTTTTTAAGGTTGTCGGAATACGCCGTCTTTTCCGAATTTTTAAGCCACTCACGATAGATTCTGTTTCTGAATTTGTTTAATGTATGCGCATCGGCTTCCTGATCTTCTATTAGCGCATGAATAAAAACAATCGCAATATAGAGGAAATTCCAATATACAGTTGTCCAGAAAATATTTTCACTTGGTGCATATATATGCTGAAATGGAAACTGTTGTATTTTTTCGAGTATGGTTAAAGAGGTATTTATTTCGACCAACCTGTGCCAGATATCCTCGTGGAGTTCTTTATATTTTTGAATAAACTCCGGCTTAAGAACATCTTCCGGCTTTTTCTCACTCATACTCACAAAATTCTCTTCGAATATATCCTTCAAAGTGAAAAACAGACCAAGTAAAAGCCACATAAAAACCAAAAGTTTTTCTGTGGAGATTACCGTATAGGCACTTCAATAATCTTTCCTTGTCTCTCTATGTAATCCACCAATTCAAATCCAATTCTCAACGCTTCTGCAAACTCCTCTCTGGTTAAAGGTTTTGGTTCCCATGGCTTGAAGCTTGTAACCTTTCTTTTATCTCCCACAGTTGTTGTGTATTCGTAAACTCCGACACAAATAAGGTAACGAGGTATGTCCAAACTTTTCCCTTCAATTAAAGGTTTATCATATCCGCATAAGTGGAATACAAAATTACTCCGACCTTTATTCCATTCCTTATCGGATTGAGTTCTACTTCCTGCCTCAATACGGCAGTTAATTAACGCTTCCCTGTCTCTAATGACTACAAGGGTGGCGTAGTAGTAATTTTTATAATACCATTTATCACCCTCCTTTTCCGTGGTTTCAACTATGTCTCCTATGAGGCACCCGCCGGCCACACTGTACGATGGTTTAAAAGTAAAAGTCCTAATGTCAATATATTTGTCATAGGCCATCGCAATTTTATCGTAAAATCGCGCATACATTCTATTGAACCATTTCTCGTCCCGTTCTTTACCCAGATAAAAGATACGTCCTGCAGATATTGAATCTGAAGCCACTCCTTTTTTTGCAGTGCCAACATCCTCCTTTTGTTCGAACCCTCTCAAACTGTTGTTTTCTTTAATCTGTGCATCCAATTGCTTTCTCAGGTCGCCGAGCTGCTTTTCTATTTGTCGGATTTGTTCCGCCTGGGTTTTTATGATCTTCTCCATTTCTCCGATTTTGGCCTTGAGAGCATTAACATCCTGCACCCCGGCATTGCTTTCCGCTGCGTTTGTAATGAAAGATAAACCCCCAAACAGAACGATTACTGCGATTGACATTATTACTGGATTTTTCGTTTTCATAATTACTCCTCTCTAATTTGAGACAAAAAGAGTAAGCACCTCTTTCTTATATTATCATATTTGTGCCATCAGGACGACGTAGTTTTTGCCGTAGAATTTCGCGCACCTGGGGCAGGTCGTATAGAAGAAGTAAAGCTTCTTTAACTGTTTACCCTTCTCTTGGACATAATCGGTCATCTGCGTAATCCATTGGCGGACGTTCTTGTATGGCCCTTCAAAAACCCTGCTCAAAAAAGTCCCAGAAATCCTTACCATTTCCGCCCCCGGCACGTCCTTCGATACAGCGATATAAATATCCGAACCCCAAAGCGACTTCTCATCGCTCAGCAATAATGGCTCAGGCGCAAGCGCCCCCGCCTTTGAAATCCGCTCCATATTCTTTACCATAACTTTGCCGAAATTGAGCGGTATGTGCAGAAAACTTACAACGTGGTCTTTGACAAAGAGCTTGTCTTTGAACGTAACCTCTTTTTTGTCCCACGGCCCCGGCTCAAACCTCGGGCAGCACCCCGTTTCCGAATTCTCATATAACTTATCCATATCTTTCTCCCCGAAGCGTAAGCGTAGGTCCCCGGGAGCCAGCTTCGTTGGCTCTGTAGCAGGGGATCCATTTTTACTCATTTGACCAATTTTATCAACCCTCCCAATTTGTCCGCCGACAAAAACAAAACCGACAACGCCGCGATAATCCACATCGCCGGCTTGATTTCTTTAATTTTACCTGAAGCCGACTTGATGAGAACAAACGAGATAAAGCCGAAAGCAAGCCCGGTGCTGATGCTGTAGCTTAAAGCAATCATAACGATAATAATAAATGCCGGGAACGCCTCCTGAGTATCGGTAAAATTTATCGCTCGCACTTCTTTCATCATAAACAGCCCTACCATAATCAAGGCAGGGGCCGTCGCGTATTCCGGCACAACGCCAACGAGGGGCGTAAACAGTATCGCCAGCAAAAACAACAATCCCGTCACTATTGAAGTTACCCCAGTCCTTCCGCCCTGCTCGATACCCGCTGCTGACTCGATATACGACGTTGTCGTCGATGTGCCAAATAAGGCCCCAATCATCGTCGCAAGCGCGTCAATCGCCAGCAGCCGGTCCAGCCCTTTAATTTTGCCCTCGTTATCGACCATATTGGCCTGATAGCAGCAGGCAACAAGAGTCCCGATACTGTCGAACATATCCATAAACATCAAGCTGAATATGCTGCCCAGTAACCCCCATTTCAAAGCACCCAAAATATCCAGATGAAGCGCATTCGGCCTGATATCGACTCCTAACGAAATCCAGCTCGCCGGCCTGTCAACGTATCCGCACACAGCCGCCAAAATTGTGGCAAAACCAATCCCAATCAAAAGCGACCCCTTTATCCCCCGCATTTCGAGAAACAGCATTACCAGCAAGCCCGCCAGGCCAATCAGCGTTTTCGCCCCCAAAGGCCCCGCCGAGACCAGCGTCGATTCGCTGTGAACTATGACCTTGAGATTCACCAGCCCGATAAACGTTATAAACAGCCCTATGCCTACCGATATGGCCGCGATAATCCCCGACGGTATCGCCTCCACTAATTTTTTTCGCAGCCCGAGCAGCGTCAGTACTAAAAAAAGCAATCCCGAAAGAAACACCGCCCCCAGGGCCGCCTGCCATTCCAGCTTGTTATTCATTACCAGCGTAAAGGTGAAAAACGCATTCAGCCCCATCCCAGGCGCCATCGCTATCGGCGCCTTTCCGAAAACTCCCGTAATAACCGTCGCTATGGCCGTCACCAGACACGTCACCGCCACAAGCGCGCATTTGTCCATCCCTGTATTGCTCAGCATCGAAGGATTCACAAATATTATGTATGCCATTGTCAGAAACGTCGTCACTCCCGCCACCACTTCCGTCCTGAAGTTGGTCCCCCTCGCTTTCATCTCAAACCAATCGCCCGCCATATTCTACCTCCCGTCTTTTTATAATACCGGCTTTGGTATTTAATCCGCTTTATCTCGACCCATTACACCCGGGGCGGGATAATTTTTAGAAGAATCGCCCAGAACGAGCACCCAATCGTTGCCCCTTTCGGTTTGGCCCGGCGGGTCAAATTCCCTAATGCCTGTATTTTCTAATTCGCCAATCTCAATCGACTCGCCGTTTCGCGGATTAAACCACTGGCACTTAACCTTTTGGCCGGATATTTTTTCCATCGCTATCTTGAATGTTTTTCCATAAGGGCTGTAAACAAATGCGTAATCATCGCCTCGTGTCGCCTCGATATGGTCAGGCCCATTCGTCTGCCCTTCGATTATCAGTGATGCGTCTGGAATACGTGTCAGCATCGGACGCGATTCCATCAGCCGGCGCAAATGCGTCATTTGAAAGGCCCCCGGCAAATCGAGCGTGTCGTACCAGAAATGCCTCGCAACTGATATTGGTTCTTTCCCCTTATCGAAAAACTGCCAAATGTTATGACAGCCGTATGTTACTCCGCAGCCGCCCGCGAAAACCGACCAGTAAACCGCCTGCCTGACATCAAAATCGTCAAACCAACCTGTTTTGCCGTCTCTGTGCCAGCCCACCGGATGGTCTTCGTACCTCGGCTCTCCATCAAGGCAGGGTTTTACCGGCTCTTTGATGTAGTCCTTTTGAATCATCAGGTAATTCGGTATGTCCTTGTCCCCGTGGCCCGACTGCAGCATATTGAAATCGAGCCATCGGCCCCTGTGAAACCACGCTGAAGATGACTGCCCCCCTATCGGGTGATATGTCATAAGATGACGCGAATCGACCGACTTAATTCCTTCGGCAATCGCGTTCCATATCCGGCCGTTTTTGTTGTTGCCGCTGCGGTCCCCTCCGTTTATCCAGATTATATTTACCCGGTCTTTATAGCGTTCGCCTATCCACTGGCCGTAAATCCTGGCGTTATTGACGTCGAAAATCTCCGGGCCAACACCCCATTTTTTATCGAGCTTGTCCCCCCACGTCGGCAGTAAACCGATATAGATTCCCTTTTGGGCAGCCCTTTCAATAATCCAGTCAATGTGGTCCCAGTAATCGTTATCCGCCCCTTCCTCAATATCCGGCTTAGTCGGGTCATACCGCCCTTCCGCTTTCAAAAGCGGCCGATGGCCGTATGCGTTCGGAACATCCAAACCCTCAAGCTCCGCCAGCGCGACCGCCTGAATAACCGTAAAACCCTTTGAACGCCTGTTCTCCAGATACTTTTCCGCTTCCTCGCGGTTCAACCGGTGAAACAATTCCCACGCCGTGTCCCCAAGATAAAAAAACGGCGTCCCATCCGCGTGCACAAGAAATCGCTTGTTTTGCGAAACCTTCAAATCCCCATGACTAAAATCAACCGACGGCCCCTTCCAAATATCTCGTCCATCTTCGCCTTCAACTGGACCGATTAGAAAAATGACAAAAAACATCGCTACTGAGAATTTTTCAAATATGCTGTTTCTTGACATTGGCCTTCCTCACAAAAGCCGTTGAAACAAAAGTTTTAACTTATCGTAACTGCGAGAGAGAGGAGTCGAACCTCCACGGGTTTAAACCCACAGGGTCCTAAGCCCTGCGCGTCTGCCAGTTCCGCCACTCTCGCCAAGTTTTCAGTTTTGAATTTTTGAATTTTAGCAATTCGAATTTGTTTCGGATTTAGAATTTCGATATTCGGTTTTACTTTTCCTGCCCTTCTTCTTGTGCAATCTTCTCAATTCTTTTCTCCGCCTCCTGCAAAATCTTTCGGCAGTGTTTTATCAAGGCCATCCCTTTTTCATACTGCTGTATGCTGTCGGCCAGCGCAATTTCTCCCTGCTCGATTTTGCCCACTATCCCCGTCAGCTCTTTAATCGCCTGCTCGAACGTCAATTTGCTTATATCGCCTTTTATTTCTTCCTTCGCCATAATTTTTGTGCCTCTCTGCGGCTTTCAAATCTGTGTTTATCCTATGAAGCAGAGCCGTGTCAAGCGGCTTGCCATTTTTTTCTTCTCTTTTTT
>CAYLXJ010000033.1:0-12222 GCA_964387385.1 uncultured Pirellulales bacterium | reverse complement strand
ACCGGCAGGGCAGCCAAGGTCAGGCCGATATAAATTATTCTGGCGGCTTTGAACGAAACAAGCGAAACGATAAATATAAACACTCCCGCTGCCGCCACGAGAACGGCTGCAATACCTGATACGCCGAGGACAAACCGCAGGATAACGCCTGCTGCGCCTAACACAATAATCGCCGTCACGCCGAACAGGCGAATATCTCTTTTTTGAGGATTCCAGTTTATCTCTACCAACGACATTTTTTTAATCCAGCTGAAATTGAGCGATATATTTATCTACGCTTTGCTTTTTTGCCTTTGGCTGCTCGTTTTTATATAAAAGATTACTCTGCATAACAAGCACGTCCATATCAGTGGCCATAAAGCACCGATAGGCGTCTTGCGGCGAGCATACGATAGGTTCGCCGCGGATATTGAAACTGGTATTGATAATTACCGAGCAGCCGGTTTTTTCTTTGAACCTGCTCATCAGCCGATGCAGTTTGGGATGGCGATGCCGGTCAACCGTCTGAATTCTGGCTGAATAATCGACGTGGGTAACAGCGGGGATAACACTGCGTTTGGCCTTGAGCTTATCAAGCCCGTTAAGGGCCGCCATTTCAGAACCATTCGGCAGACGAACGCTATCCTGAACATCGGCGACGAGGAGCATATAGGGACTGTCCTGTTCGTGCTTCAATTTGAAATACTTATCGGCGTCTTCGGCCAGCACGCAGGGAGCGAAAGGCCTGAACGACTCGCGGAACTTGATTTTGAGGTTCATAAGCGACTGCATTTTCTCGCTGCGTGCGTCGCCGATTATGCTGCGATTGCCCAGCGCGCGCGGCCCGAATTCCATCCTGTCCTGAAACCACCCGATTACGGAGCCGCTATTTATCAAATCCGAGACCTTGTCGATAAGCTGCTCGAAATCGCCGTGCGTATGGTATTTTGCGCCGATGTCGTCGAGATATGTGCGAATCTCGTCGTCGCTGTAAGCGGGGCCTAAAAGCGAGCCGTTTTGCGAATCCAGTTTTTGGGTCTGGCGCGGATTTTCAAGTATCTGGAACCACGTCAATAACGCCGCCCCGATTGCGGCGCCCGCGTCGCCTGCTGCGGGCTGAATCCATATATTTTCGAAAGGCCCGTCTCGGAGAATGCGCCCATTTCCGACACAATTGAGGGCGACTCCTCCGCCGAGAACAAGATTTTTCATTTGTGTCTCTTTGTGCACGTGGCGGGCACAGCGAAGCATCACCTCTTCGCAGACCTTTTGTATCGAGGCGGCCATATCCATTTCCCGCTGGGTCAGGGGGCTTTCCGGCTTTCGTGCGGGCCCGCCGAAAAGTTTTTCAAATTTACTACCCGCCATTTTCATTTTGTAACAGTAAGTAAAATACTTCATATTCAGACGAAATGAGCCGTCATCTTTTATGTCAATCAGCTCTTTTTTTATCAGGTCGCAGTAAACCGGCTCGCCAAAGGGCGCAAGACCCATCAGTTTATACTCGCCGGAATTGACCTTAAAGCCGGTAAAATACGTAAAGGCAGAATAAAGCAGCCCCAGCGAATGAGGGAATTTTATTTCGTTTGTCAGTTCGATTTTATTTCCTTTGCCCACGCCGAAACTCGCGGTGGTCCATTCGCCGACGCCGTCGAGGGTAAGAATGGCGGCCTCATCAAAGGGCGACGGGAAAAATGCGCTTGCGGCGTGCGACTCGTGGTGTTCGGTAAACAGGTATCGTCCCTTATACTTGTGTCCGAGCGCCTTATCCATTTCGCGCGGCAGATGCAGTTTTTGGCGAAGCCAGCCGGGCATCCCGATTAAAAACTGCCCGAAACCGCGAGGAGCGTAACCTATATAGGTCTCGAGCAGGCGTTCGAATTTAACGAGGGGCTTTTCATAAAAAACGACGAAATCAAGCTGTTCGGCGTCCAGACCGGCGGCCTGTAAACAGCTATTTACCGCATTTATCGGGAAACGATTATCGTGCTTTTTGCGAGTGAAACGCTCTTCCTGCGCAGCAACAATAATTTGCCCGTCGCACACGAGTGCGGCTGCGCTGTCGTGATAGAACGCTGATATTCCCAGTATGTTCATAAGACCCTGATTATATGTTATATCGGCCTTTTTACCCATCTCAATTCGGCTCTAAAGGGTTATCCGGCATATTTAACCTTATATTCAAACGGGAGTTATGTTCGCAGATTTTCTTCTTAACCTGCTTTCATTTCCTGCCGATAAAAAGTTGTCTGCAACGGAAATTATTTTTTGAAACTTGAGGGCATTAAAAATGGGTATCCAAAACTGGTCGGAAAATATCGTTCTCGTTGACCTGCCGGCAGAGCCGCTGATGAGCGATGAGCTTAAAGCCGTAGGCGACATTATCAACGACAGAGGCGACTGCGACGTCGTGATGGATTTCTCCAGCATCGACATCATAACAAGCTCGTCTTTGTCGAAGCTGCTCAAGCTTCGCAAGCTCCTGCTGGATACAGACCATCAGCTTATCTTCTGCAACGTCGCGCCGGCGACCAAGGGCATTTTCGCGGTAACGGGCCTCGAAGGCATCTTCAAGGTCGTCGATGACAAGTTCGTCGCGCTTGCGGGCCTGCAGTTAGTCAATTAAATGGTATTGAGTTTTATCCGCGTCAAGCGGATTAAAAGTTTTCGGCCAGAAACAGCTCAAAACTGATGAAGCCCCGCTTGTCTAACCGATAGATACTGATGGTGCGAAGCAATCTATCCTTCTATGGAAAGGGAAACGAATGTTCTGTAGAAAGTGCGGGGCGTTAAACGAAGACAATGCCTACAAATGCGCCAAGTGCGGCGAGGTTTTTCAGCAGCAGGTAACAATTCTTCCGCCCACGACCGCGACAAAAATCCCCAATTACCTTGTCCAGGCCATACTTGTTACGCTGTGCTGCTGTATTCCTTTCGGCATAGTGTCGATTGTTTACGCGGCACAGGTAAACGGCAAGGTGCAGGCCGGCGACATACAGGGAGCGCTTGACGCCTCAAGAAAGGCGAAAATGTGGTGCTGGCTCGGATTCGGAATCGGCCTGGTTATAGGGTTAATCAGTATAGCTCTTCAGGTCATCGCGGCGTTAGCCGGCGCAGGCGCGCAATACCAGCAGTACTGATATGTCCAACAAAAAATATTACTTTGCGGCTGCATTGCTGGCAGCGGCGGCCGGTTTTCTATGGTGGTTTGACCCTTCACAAACGCGTATTTTTCCGAAGTGCGTATTTCATACCCTGACGGGCCTTTATTGTCCCGGGTGCGGCTCAACGCGTGCAATTCATCAGCTTCTGCACGGCTCCGTCAGCGGGGCACTTTCTATGAATCCCCTGCTGGTAGTTGCGCTGCCCATTATTGTGCTGTTATACTTCCGGAAAAAATTGGCATTTCAGCCGTGGGTGGCGTGGGGCGCTTTAATCATTCTGCTTAGCTACAGCATTCTGCGCAATATCCACGCCTGGCCGTTTTTTTACCTCGCTCCTTAAGCGATTAAATCAGGCAGCAGGCGTTTCGCTGACGCCGAAGTTTTCGTCAACCCATAACCCGATTACCTCGGCGGCAGGATACTGGCTTTTTAGATACTTAACCGAAATATCGAGATGCTCGATTTGTTTTTGTTTATCAACGGGATTGCCGGCGCAGTCGTGATGAGCGGCGACCGCGATTGCCTTTGACTTGTGTCTGCGGATTGACATGTCGATGCGGTCGATTATGGATTGAATCTGCCGGCGGCTGGTTTCGCCCGCGAGAATACTAACGGGCGCCGCCTCGGTTATGCAATCGACGAAGTCGGCCGAGAAACGTTTTTTGAGAAATTCGATGACGGGCAGCTGAACCCTTCCGTCGATGCAGTTAACAGCCGTGCAAAATGTCATAGCATTTACTCCTTCTTTTGCGTCATCGTATCGTCGCTGATACCCTCTTTGGCAACAGTTGTCAGCGATATATCGAGCCAGAAGGTTGTTCCCTTGTCGGGCCTGCTTTCGAAGCCGACCTGGCCTGCGAGCATATCGGCCAGTTCCTTGCTGATGGCAAGACCCAGCCCTGTTCCGCTGGTTTGTCTGGTGAGGGGGCTTCCGATTTGGCCGAATTTCTGGAATATTTTTTCGCGGTCCTGCTCGGCTATCCCGCAGCCGGTATCGGTAACGGAGAACCGAACGGTCTTGTCGTCGAGCAAACTTGCTTTCAGCGACACCGAACCCCCAACAGGCGTAAATTTCACGGCGTTACTCGTATAGTTTTCGAGAATCTGGTGTATTTTGCCCGCGTCCGATACAAAAGCGGGTATATTTTTCCCCACTTTAACCTGCACGTCGAGGTCCTTTTCCCTCGCCATTTCAGTAAACGAAATAACTACGGCGTTTACAATCTCCTCGGCGGAGGTTTGCCCGAGGTGCAATTGAACCTTGTCCGCCTCTGCCCGCGCAAGATACAGTAAATCGTTAATCATATTTAGCAATCGCTGCCCGCCGGCGATTATATTCTCGGCGTATCTTTTGCCTTTTTCCTCTTTGACAAGCTCGGGCTTATCTCGCAGCACCTGGGCAAAACCCATAATCGAGTTCAAGGGCGTCCTGAACTCGTGCGAGATGCTTGCGAGGAAATCACCCTTGACCTTGTTGGCCTTGAAAAGCTCGATATTGCGTTCAGACAATTCGATGATTTTCTCGTCGAGCTGCTTGTTGGCCTGTCGCAGCTTTTCCTGCGCGGCCTGCAGGCCGTCGAGCATTCTGTTGAACGCCTCTGCCAGCTTCTCGTATTCGTCGCGGGTGTTTATCGCGCTTCTTATATCAAGATTGCCCTCGGCTACGTTGTTCGCCAGCGCTCTTAACTGGCGAATCGGGCTTAAAATGACCCGCTGGGTGATGATGTAAAACGCGACGAACGCCCCTGTCCCGCCGATGAGTATCGCTACGAAAATCCAGACGAGATTCAGCAGAGACGCCCTGCTGATTTCAGAGGCCTTCCTTTCGATAACAACGGCGCCGACCGGCTCATTGCGGTTAAACGCCTCGGCAGTCCCCTGCGGATTGTGGCACGCCACGCAGCCCTCGGTCGCGCGAAACACCCGCACGTAGCAGGCCTGCAGCTTGTGATTGCGCTTTTCGAAACGTATCTGGTCCGGGATATCATCGTCCTTGCGCAATTCATCAATCATGTCCCGCTGGCGGCCAGTTACCCCTTCGATTTTTTTCTCGTCTTTTTTGAAGCGGACCCATTGCATATCGGTCTTGTTGGGGTCCAGGACGTTGCCGTGATTATCGAGTATCGCCAGCGGGTTTTCGCCGGCTGAGCGTATCTGGAAGTGCCTGCGCATCAGCGTCTCGGCCCTTGCCCTGCAGGAATCGAGCATAATCTGCCGCGTGAGCTGGCGCATCCAGGCGTAGGGAATCAATAGCGCAAGCACCAGCGTCAGCACTACCGCTGCGCCGAAACCAATCCGGCATTTTTCCGCCAGAGACAGCGGCGACAAATGCAAAAACACCAGTATCGAATGATATATCTCGTGTATCTTCTGACGTATCTTCATTTACATGCCAATGCACAATAATATATTTCGCAGTGCAGGGTAAAAAGGCCTCTCGAACCTGCCGCGTTTTACGGCGATTTGTCCGTCGCTGCTTTGACTGTGCCGGTCAAGCACTTGTTACTCCCGCTTTTATTGTTTTTCTTTCTGCTGCTCGGCGTTTTCGTGCGAATGACGCTGGACGCGCAGATTAAGCTCGTCCAACTGCTTGGGGTCAACCTCGCTTGGCGCTTCGGTCATCAGGCACTGGCCTCGCTGTGTTTTCGGGAAGGCGATAACGTCGCGGATATTGTCTGTGCCCGTCAAAAGCATAATCATCCTGTCAAGTCCAAGTGCGATTCCGCCGTGGGGAGGCGCCCCGTGCTCCAGCGCCTTGAGGAAGAAACCGAATCGCAACTGCGCCTGCTCTTTTGTGATTTTCAGCAGGTCAAAAACCTTTGCCTGCATTTCGGGTCTGTGAATACGAATGCTGCCCCCGCCGATTTCCGAACCGTTGACGACAATATCGTACGCCTGCGCGATGATATGCCCCGGGTCGGTATCGAGCTTGCCGACATCGGCCGGTATAGGCGCGGTAAAAGGATGATGCATCGAGTCGAACCGCTTCTCGTCTTCGTTCCACTCGAACAGCGGAAAATCCACAACCCAGACAAATTCGAACCTGCTCTCGTCGTATAGTTTCAAGTCCTTGGCGATTCTGCACCGCAGCGGCGCAAGCGCCTTGTTCGCGCCTTTCTCGTCGCCCGCCACGAACAGCAGCAGGTCGCCGTCTTTGGCGTCGAAGCGCTGCGCGATACTTTCGAGCTGTTCGGGGCTGAAGAACTTGGTCAATGAGCTTGTAAGGGTAATTTTGCCGTTTTCGTTTTTGGCTTTGAACCACGCAAGTCCCTTTGCCCCGTAGTCGGCTGCAAAACTTGTAAGCGTCTTTTCAACGTCGTTGCGGGAGTATTTGTTGCCGCCCTGCGGGACGCAAAGCCCCTTGACAGCGCCGCCCGATTGAACCGCTGCCGTAAAGACCTTGAAATTCGATTTTGCGACGATATCGCTTATATCCTTGAGTTTCATATCGAAACGCAAATCAGGCCTGTCGATGCCGTAACTATCCATCGCCTCTTTATAGGTCATCCGCCTCATCGGCGTCTTGATATTGAGGCCCAGAATCTCATTCCATATCTTTGCGACAAGCACCTCGTGAATGCTTATGACATCGTCCGTTTCGACAAAACTCATCTCGACATCGATTTGCGTAAACTCCGCCTGCCTGTCGGCGCGGGGGTCCTCATCGCGGAAGCAGCGGACAATCTGAAAATATTTCTCGACGCCGCTAATCATCAGGATTTGCTTGAAAAGCTGAGGCGACTGAGGAAGCGCGTAAAATGTCCCCGGCACTAATCGGCTCGGCACTAAAAAATCGCGTGCGCCTTCGGGCGTGGATTTACCAAGCATAGGCGTCTCGATTTCCCAGAAGCCGTGCGAGTCGAGATAATCGCGTGCGATTTTGGTGACGCGATGACGCACCTTGAGTTTTTCCTGCATTGCCGGCCTGCGAAGGTCGATATACCGATGCGCGAGACGCACCTCCTCGCCCGTCTTTTCGGCGGTTTCAATTTCAAATGGCGGCGTCTTTGCGGTATTGAGTATCTCAAGCTTCTCGACAAGCACTTCAATCTGTCCTGTGGCGAGTTTCGGGTTTTCAAGCCCCTCGCCTCTCGGCTCGACTACGCCCTCGACCGCCACGACCCATTCGCTGCGGACCGCCTGAGCGGCCTTATGCGCCTCGGGGAATTTCTCCGGATTGAATACCACCTGGGTTATGCCTTCCCTGTCGCGCACGTCGAAGAAAATCAATCCGCCGTGGTCTCGCGAAGACCGGACCCAGCCCGCCACTATTACACGTTTGCCCACGTCTTCCAGCCGAAGCTGGCCGCAGTTTGCCGTCCGTTTGAGCATAAAAACACCCGTCTAAAAGCCGTTTATCATTGTAAAATCGTGAGTTACAAACGGGTAAGGATACCCAAAAACCTCACGTCAGTCAATAATCGGATTTAACAATCAGAGGTGTTCGGCAACTTATAAAAATGAGGATTTTATCGCCGCCGGGGGGCAAAATTTTTTTTTATTTCTGACTGGTTTATCTGCGTCTTTGTGCTTTCAAAAGAATACAACAAGAGCTTAAAACTGCGCGGTTGGCTGGATGCGGCGAAACAGGTACATAGTCGGGTTTTGGATGACCCGTTTATAAGGAAAATCCTGACCGCAGAATACTCAACAAATCTGCAAAATTTTTGATTTTTTCGCATTTTTTATTGTTGCATTTGTCCGTCAAATCGCTATATTGAATGTTGTCGAGGATTTATTTATTACAACTGTGGGTGGGCAAGAACGAAATTAAAACCGAAAACGGTTTGACTATAAACCACGGGCTGAGGTTAAAATCCTCCTCTTCCTCCCTCCTGGCCTCAGCCCATTTTTTTTCTTTTAATTTTCCCGCATAGCTGTTTTTTATTTTGCGTTTTTCTCCGTTGACCTGAACGGACGGGCTGTTTATACTTGCTCGCGTTTTTGGCGGGCCAATGCGATGCTGATAAACGAGAAGAAAATAGAACAGGCAGCCGGCATTATTTTTATAGCCGCCATTGTCGTCGGCTGTGTAATGGTGCTGAAACCATTCGCGCCGACAATCCTCTGGGCCGCCATACTTTGTTTTGTCACCTGGCCTCTGCGGGAGCTTCTGATGAAATGGCTTCACGGCCGGCGAGGCCTTACCGCTGCCCTTATGACAATCATCCTGCTGCTTGTCCTGTTTATTCCCCTTCTTTTCGTCGGCCTGACTCTCACCGACAGCGTAACAGCCGCCCTGAAGATGCTCGAAAGCAGCAGGGAATCGGGATTTTTACAGCCGCCTGACTGGGTAGCGAAAATACCTATGGCCGGCGCCAAACTCAGCGAATACTGGACGGAGCTGGCCGAAGACGCCGGGCCTGTATTGGAGCAGCTCAAGCCCTGGCTGCAGAAGGCGGGCGTATGGCTGCTCAAACACAGTATCGATTTGGCACAGGGCATTTTCTACTTTGCGCTTAGCATCCTGATTGCCTTTTTCATTTATCGCGACGGCGAAGGCGCTATCGCCAATCTCAACGAGGCGTTTCAGCGAATCAGCGGCGACTATTCACGCCGACTCTTCGACGTCGTCAAAAAAACGATTTACACCGTCGTCTATGGCGCGATAGGCACAGCACTTGCGCAGGCCCTTGTGGCAGGAATTGGTTTTTCCATTGCGGGAGTTCCTTCGCCGGTTATGCTGGGGTTTCTGACTTTTTTCCTCAGTTTCGTTCCGGTCGGCCCGCCGCTTATCTGGATAGGCGCAGCCATCTGGCTGTTCTCGAAGGGCCGAATCGCCTGGGGTATTTTTATGGTTATATATGGTCTGGTCTGTATAAGCACCATCGATAACATCATCAAGCCCTACATCATCAGCCGCGGACTGAAGCTGTCGTTTATCCTCATTCTGATGGGCGTCCTCGGCGGCGTCGCCACGTTCGGCTTCATCGGCGTGTTCCTCGGCCCCGTCCTCATCGCCGTCGGCTACTCCCTCATTAACGAAATCCTCTCCCACCCCCGCTCGTCATCCGCACCGTAACGTCTGCGGTGTCGGGAAAAATAGTTTTTTGTGCTGGCGGAGGTGAAGTTTAACGTCGATTATGGTTTTTAGAATGATAAGGACAATCAGAACGCCTTCGGGAGAGCCGATAGTAAATGAGATAAACCCGCCTGCCAGAATTGCTATGTGCATAACGACCACGCGCAAATAGGGCTGATCCATTAGGTCTTCGGGTTTACTCGTTTCATATTCCCCGGCTATGAGATAATTGCGGACAAATGAAACCCCGTGACTTAAAAACAAGGCACCAATTACATATTTCATATCATTCGTTATCGTCGTCCAGCAATGCCATATTACACCGACAAGAAGCTGAACAAAAATCAGAAAGCACGGCCACGGTTGACCCGTATTAAGCGCAGAGCCGCCCTCGCTTTTGCCGAAGATAAGAAAGATAAAGATTCCGTGAATGGCGACGAAGCCGCCGTAATGAATGACGAAGAAGGGTATCAAAAATAATTTGCCGAGATGAAAGAGCGGGTGCTTGACTTTGGCACAGGCGATTTTGAGGATGTTGTAAAAGCCGATGATGAGGTTTTCCGCCCAGTACAAAAGAACGATATAAAACGCGTCCCAGCCGAAAACAACGACGCCGTAAATCGGCGCCATATTCGCCAGCACAAGCGCCGGCAACGATACGTCCGCGAGGTAATCCTTTACCGTCTTCATTTCGCCGGACGAATATAACAGATTTATGTAAAAAATTCCTAAAAAAATACTTGACGATTCAGCCGAGGTATGCGATAATAATTTTGGTGAGATATCTGAACTTATTGGATTAATTGGCGTATTAAAACCGAACAATGACCACGGGCAGCGGTAATTCTCTCCTCTCCTCCCTCCTGACCGCTGCCCAGTTTTTTTGCGCACGCTTGATATTTGACGCGCTTAAGCAGCTGCAATATAAGGACTTACGATTTTGGCCGCAAATCCCTTTAGCCGACAGGAAATAAGACCGTCGAGTAAGAGCTGGCTTGAGAAGCGAGAGAAAATTTACGAATTTTTTGCAGATTTTTCTTGCCTGATTTGGAAAAATGTGGTAAAATTATTTTTGAAGTTGAGATGGAATTTTTTCCGGGCAAGAAACACACCGTAAATAAAAGGATTGTATAAAAAAATTTGTTACTAATAGCCAACAACAGGGCTGGGATATCTCGCTTTCTCCCCTCCCTCCGACCCAGCTCTGTTTTTTTCTGCGCAGATTTTTCTATACGAAGCAAATCAAATTTAATATGACCTTCGTTCTGTTTTCTCGCCGCGTCCGAAATTTATGAAGAAATAGCGGAGGGCGTCGATGGGATGGTCGTATAGGCCGTCTTTGAGGGGGAGTTCGTCGGCTGTGGGGGTGTCGGGATAATGATAGCAGGTCAGGGCCTCAATGAGGCGGGCACACCGAGGCGAGACGACAAAGCGGGATTTGCCGTCGCCGGCGCGTATTGCCCGGCGGATTAACTCGATACCTTCGGTTATGCCGCTTCTGCGATAGCGGACGTTTATGTCGAGCGAACGTAATTCGCGGACGGCGCTTGTGCCGGTAACGTCGTTTGCCCCCGCGCCTGCCGGGTCGCAAAAGGTGGCGATTACATTATCAGGGGTTCGGCTTTTTAATTCGGCTGCGTGGACGTCGATTGTCGCTCGGCTGCGAACATACTCATCTATAACGCGCACAACACCCTCGCCATCGACTTGAATCCACAGGCAAACGAAGGGATTTGCGAAGCCGAAATCGAGCGAGCGATACAACGGCAGATTCGGGTCGTAATCGACCGGCTTGACGTGGGTGGCTAAATCGAACTGGTCAAAGACGACGTTTTCGAGATTGGGCTTGATACAAAGCATCTCGGCTTCCCAGGCCGCTCTGGAGCTTCTGCGCATCTGCGTAATGCAGTCGTCGATTTTGAGATAGCCGTTTGCCTGTTTTGCCTTTCCCGCGCAGTCAGCCCATAATGCGCATTGTGAGCAGTTTCTGTCGGTGCATTTTTCGATTGTTTCCCATACGCACCACTTGAAAACGGGCGTGGTCAACTGCTGAGCCGACGCTACGAGTTTTTGCATAAGTCCGTAGGGCTTGTGCATCGTGCTGATTGATTCCATACCGGCGATTATTTGAGCGGTGCTTTGAGTCGTGAATTTAGCGGCGTTGAAAACGTCGGGGTCGAAAAGCTCGACCTCATCGCATCGGAGTTTCTGGATATGCTGGCCCCGGACGCTCGCCTGCGACTGCGTGAGAACGTCAACTGCCGAGCCGTTGGTAAACCGGCAGCCGGCTTTGCGGATTGGTTCGGCGAGAAACTTATCGAAGCCGTTTCGCAGAAAGCTGGTCAGGTATTGATACATTCTTCCCGCCTGGTCTTCCGAGCCGGCCAGGATTCGCACCTGGCAATTCGGCTTGAAAACGCAGTCCAGCAGAGTAGCGACCGCCGCGAGGTCGGTCTTGCCGCCTCCTCGATTTGCCCATACGACGCAGTCGGCATTCGTTGGCTGTGGCACGGCCATCTTGGCCGTGTTTTCACGGGCTGGAAGCCCGTGCCACTTTGGCTGGGCAAAGTCGCAGTTAAAACTATGCCATAAGTACTCAAGCGGGCTATTGTGTTCGGGACAGATTTGCTTATCGGGGATATCCATTCCCAGAAATACTTTGATATAGTTTTTCAAATCCTGTCTGGTCGTTGGCCTTGTCCGGCGAAGCGATTCATACAAACGATTCGCGGCGGAACTCTTTAAATGTGTTTTTGGGAATAGAATGATGCTGTCCGTCATAATTTGCCTCCCTATATTCCGGTAGAGTGAATAATGAAATGATTGACGTGTTTACTATGCGTCGATTTTTTGGATGCGGGCGAGGTGTCGGCCGCCGTCGAAGGGCGCGGCAAGCCAAAGCTCGACGATTTCGAGGGCCTCGGAAATCGCCATCATCCGCTCGCCCAGCGACAGCACATTCGCGTCGTTGTGCGCCCGGCTGAAGCGGGCGGAACGCAGGTCCCAGGCGATAGCGCATCGGATTCCTCCCGCTTTCCCTTCGATATCTATGGGAAT
>CAYLXJ010000032.1:0-12235 GCA_964387385.1 uncultured Pirellulales bacterium | reverse complement strand
GTGAATTTTTGTGCTGTTTTGGGTTGAAAACGAGGCGGAACTGTAAAGCAATTTATCGGGGATTTTGATGAATAACGCGAGCTGCCTGCCCTCCGTAAACTTATTGGAGGAGGAACGGAACTCAAAAACCTGTCCATTTTAACGCCGGAAAAGCTCTGAAATAGCACACCAAGATGTTAACCCGCCTCCAGCGTGCTAATCCACCATAGGCGGACAGGTCTGGAGAAGAAAAACGGTTGCTGTGGGGCTGTTGAAAAAGTCGCATATTTTCTTTTTCAGGCAGCCCCGCTGTCCCCATTTATTCCCCAACCTTGCCATAACAGAATATTATAGCCGATACCAATCTATGTCAAGAATTAAGTATGGTGTCCCCAGATTACGACTGACCGGATTCATCGCCACATACCGCACCGCCTTCATAAGATATTTATTGTCCATTACAAAAGATGAAAATCGACCCTGCCATAAATGTCCCCGCCAGCCCTCGCGGAAATTTATCATGCGTGTATAACGACGATGCGCCTCGCCTATTGCCCTTCTCAAACCGTCCTGCGATTCAGGCACCGCTATCAGATGCACATGATTCGGCATCAGACAATAAAACCATATCGAAACGCCCAGACGTGAGCACCACTCCGACATAAGAGCGATATACTCCTGATAATCCTCGTCGCAGAAAAATGTCTGCTGTCTGCGATTACCTCGCTGCGTTATATGATGCGGGTATCCCGGAACCACCACTCGTGCCAACCTTGCCATAACAGAATATTATAGCCGATACCAATCTATGTCAAGAATTAAGTATGGTGTCCCCAGATTTCTCCAACTTTTTTGTTGTTTAACGGGGAGGACTACATGCTTTATAATGAATAAGTGGTGTGGTATGTGGGATATCTATTTAACGACGGAACTTTTAAAGAAAATGAGTGAGGCAGTCGATCCGGACGAACTGCTCCGGTTGTTTATCGAGCACGTTCACCGAAGTGTTCATGTGGAACGCGTTCTGGTCCTCAGTTGTGTTGGAGTAACGGCACCGCAGTACCGCATTGTCCGGAGTGTCACGTGGGATGCCGATAGGGAATGCGTGCAGGCGGAATCCGCCGAGGTTCGCGAGGGAGGCCTTCTGGCCAAGCTTCTTTACACCGGCAGTTTTCAGAATGTCACCGACCTCTCGCTTGATGCCTCTGATTGCGCCCTTGATCTTCTGCAGGGCACTCGATCACTAATCGCGTTCCCGCTGTTTGAGAAGGGAGCCGGCGCCGGGATGGTCGTGATGCTCTGGTCCTCGCCGCACACCTGCAACACCGCCGATCTCTGCGGCTTGGCGATGATGAGCGCCTTGCTGGACCGAGCGAATCACGCACAGACCCTCGCCCGTCAATTGGAGTCAACCTGTCGCCAGCTGGATTCTGAGCTTCAGGCCGCCGCCGACGTTCAGCGATGGCTGCTGCCGCCATCCACACCCGTGGTTGCCAACACCGGCATTGCGGCCTGGTATCAAACCGCCCGCCATTCCGGGGGAGATTACTACGACCTGGACGAAATGCCTGATGGCCGGTTGGGGGTGCTGATCGCCGATGTCAGCGGAAAAGGTGCAGCCGCCGCTGTGCTGATGGTAATTCTTCGTACGATTGTGCACGAAATGGCCTGGTCGCGGGTGACGAGTCCCGCGGCGTTGCTGGATTATGCAGATACGCGCCTGTGCGAGTTGGGCCTGCCTCAACGGGGTGTATTTACCACGGCTTTCTCCTGCGCCTTGGATCCGGCCACTGGAACGTTGACCTACTCATCTGCAGGACACAATCCGCCGAGACTGCTGCGAGCGAGGCAACGGACCGTCTTGCCCCTTGATGCGGCAGGAACGACGCCCTTGGGAATGCTTGATGAGCCGTGTACGCACACGGAGGAAACTGTCGTTCTCATGCCCGGCGACCTTGCTGTCCTTTACACCGACGGCATCACTGAGGCGATGTCGCCGGAGGGTGAATTCTTCGGCACGGCCCGGCTGGATGAGATTCTGCACGTCTTGCCTGAGCCGGTGACACCGGCTTTGGCGGTTGAGACAATCGCACGAGCGGTCGGCCAATTCACAGGCGACAGACCGCTGTCGGATGATCAGACGCTGCTGGTTCTGTGCCGGCGTGCATAGTCCGGAGAACCGGCCTATGCAGCCGCAGATACCCGCGCTGCTGGTTCCCGAACAACTGGAACTGATCTATCTGCCAGCCACAAAACAATAACGATTATGCCGGATACACCCGATCTCCGGTCGCTTATTGAGAAATCGACCGCATTCTTCCAGCCAATCGTGGACCTGAACACGGGCCAAGTATTCGGGGACGAAACCCTTGTGAGGTTCGTATATCCGGATGGCACCCTGCGAGTGGAATTCTGGGGAATTCTGAATTCAAGAAGAGAATAAAATATTTTGGGTCTGCCATTTATTGGAAATTCCAGACTTGAACCATTTACACTGTCGGCTATAATTTTCAAAAAACAGCAATTTTTAAGTGAAGGTTAGGGATGGCCGGGACGCAGAGAAACTCTCCTGAAATTGAGAAGTGGCTGGAGCTTACGAGCGCTGAGGGCGTGGGGCCGGTGATTTTCAGCCGGCTGATAAATTATTTCGGCGCGCCGGACAAGGCCTTAGGGGCATCGGTCGTGGAATTATCGAGAGTCGAGGGTATCGGCCCTGCTACTGCGGAAAAAATCGCGGCAAGCAGGGAAAGAAGCAATCCTGATACTGAAATCGAACTGGCTGAAAAATTAGGCGTCTGGATTATTAACTTGCAGGATGAGCGATATCCCGCTTTATTAAAGCAGATTTACGACCCGCCGCCGGTGCTGTATATCAAAGGCACACTGACCGATGGGGACAACCTTTGCGTTGCGATTGTCGGGTCGCGGCGATGCAGCTTATACGGAAGCGAACAGTCGTCGCGATTTGCACACATACTTGCGGCGGCAGGGTTCACGATTAGCTCGGGAATGGCGTTAGGCATCGATACGGCCGCTCACCAGGGAGCGCTTGCCGCAGGCGGACGCACGTTAGCAATTCAGGGATGCGGACTGGCTGAGGTATATCCGCCGGAAAACAAAAAGCTATTCGACACAATAGTCGAGTCGGGCGCTTGTATCAGTGAATTGCCGCTTACGTATCAGCCATTGGCTGAAAATTTTCCAACGCGAAACAGGATAATCGCGGGTCTTTCGCTTGGAACAATAGTTATCGAAGCGGGCAGTCATTCGGGAGCGCTATTGACGGCAAAGGCGGCACTCGACTGCAACCGTGAGGTTATGGCGATTCCCGGTAAAATTGATTCGCCGCTGAGCCGGGGGACAAATCAACTTATAAAACAGGGAGCGAAATTAGTTGATACCGTTGAGGATGTGATGGAGGCGCTAGGCTACGTCGGCTCACGACTAAACGAGCACGTTTCCTCGATAGCGGATTCTGTTTCGGCCAAAGTTGAGATGCCGCTATTTGATATTGGGCAGTTAAAGCTTAGTCCTCCTGAAAAGTCGATTTATGATTATTTACATTCCGAGCCGGCGCACGTGGAGCAGATTATCAGCGAGCTTGAGCTACCAGCAGGAAGCGTCAACTCAGCAATTGTGTCGCTTCGGCTTAAAGGGCTTATAAAACAGCTGCCGGGGAATATGTTTGTGCGAAGATAATACATTTTGCCACAAAGGCACTGAGACACAAAGATTTTAGACGTTGATTACGCTGATTTTCAGCCACAGATGGACACAGACCTTATAGTTATTTAAGGTATGGAGTGACGGTCAGAAGTGTGCGTTTTTTCTCGCCATATTTGCTGTAGCTGAACAAAGCGGCAGCCACATTTTCCTCGGAAGTGTCGCCGCCCCCTATGACAAGGGTCCGGCCCGGTCTGGCAGTGACCCTTGTTGAAAGCTCTGTCAGTTCCAAGTCGCCGCCATCGCTCAGGAATTTTGAGAACACCGGCGTCAGTTCCATATCAATCAATCCCGAGGGCAGTTTGCGGGCGGTAACTTCCAGAGACCTGCCGGCCTGCCGGAATTCATACCCAACTGAGCTATACCAGCGGCCTGAATAGTAAAAACGAGGCACAAGGATTTCTTTGCCGATGTTAATATAGCCCGTCGCGCCATCGGCAAGAACAATAAAGAGTTCGGACTCCTCTGAGGATTTAAGCTGCTGTCTGGTGATATCCAGGCGCATCCTGAAATTCTCATCGCCAACACCGATTTTCAGACCAGACCGGCTGAATACTTCCGGCTGTTTGATAATCGCGACATGCTCATCCACATACTGCCAGAGAGAATCGACGGCAAAGCGGTCGGCTACACTTGTGCTGAGCAAATTCACCACTACCTTGATATTTTCGCCGATGGAAGCGGCGGCCTCAGATTCGCGTTTCTGCTGGTCGATTTCGCGCGACACGCGGTCATACTGGCTATCCGGCGAAGTGTTCTGGCATCCCGCCAGCAGAAAGGCAGACAGTATGGCAACTGATAACTTACTCATACGTATAGATATAACCAGCAACGGTTTGCGAGGTCAAGAATAATCCGGGCCAAAACAGATATAAGCCGACATCAGCTTTGTTTAAGGATGAAACTTTATGCAAGCGTAAAGCTTAAAGACCAAAACCAAAGCTGATAACTGACAGCTTTAAGTTATGGTTTTGCACTATTAGCTTTAAACTTTGGATTTAAAGTGTCCACTTGACACTGTCTCGTTTGACCGGATGTCCAAACATTTGTTTGAAACAAGTGTTTGAAACAGTTGTTCGCCAAAAGCGCGCAAGTCGAAAACCCTTAGTTTGGGTTTTTTTCAAAAAATTTTTTATTCCTTGCCGCATAAGAAGTTAGGTACTTTTCGGCTTCTTCATTACCATCAGGAAAACCCTTATTTTTCGACAAAAGCGCGCAAGTTCAAACCTATTTATGGAGAGACGCGCGAAGCGGCCCTGAGGACGGAGGACAGAAGACGGCAAGAAGTGAGAAGAGTGCGAAAGGTGTGAAAGGTGTAAAGAGTGTGAAAGGTGTGAAAGGTGTAAAGAGTGTGAAAGGTGTGAAAAGCGGGAAGGGTGAGAAGGGTGGAAGAAATAGTAAAAAGCAAAAAGACAAAGCAAAAATCAAAAATGGGTCCCCTGCTTCAGGGCCAAAGGAGCGGGCCCCCGGGGGTCTGCGTTTCGCTTCGAGAGGAGAATGAGGTATGGCAAGAATTGAAATAAAAATACCGATTGTGCTGGACCTGATGATTGTGTGGCCGGTGCTGGTGTATCGGCGGATAAGATACGGATGGCCTTATCGGAAAATTCCATTAGGGGAAGGGAGATTTACGATAGTTGACCCGCTGATTTTTTATCGGCTCAACAAATTTAACTGGGCAGCTAATAGAAACAGAAAGGACTTTTATGCCGTTCGATTTGTCGATGAGCCGGGGAAACCTTCTAAAATCTCCTCGATGCACAGGGAAATAACGGGCAATCCAAAAGGTTACGTAATTGACCATCGGAACAATAATACGCTTGACAACCGCATAGCGAACTTACGGCCAGCAACGCGGTCCCAAAACGCCTGCAACAAATTGAAAAGAAAGACGCAAACAAGTTCAAAATATCGCGGGGTATGCTGGAGCAAAATTGTGCGTAAATGGCGAGCGAAAATTTCTTTTCAAAAAAAACATATATTGCTGGGCTATTTTGAAAGCGAAACAGAGGCGGCGAAGGCGTATGACGAGGCAGCGAGAAAATATCACGGGGAGTTCGCGTGCCTTAATTTCAGGCACAGTGACTAATACGGACTTAAACACTGACAGCCACGGACTTGAAATAATGAAAGAAATACCCACTGAAGTTCCTATAATAACGGCGGTTGGGGAGGATGCAAGCTTTAACAGGGTTTTAGCGATGTATCGAGGGGCGATAATGAGGTTAAAAAGGGGGTCGAGGAGGTTTATTTGGCGTTAGGGGCCAAAAGATGTAATCCTTTGAGGGCGGTTTTCCGTATTTTATAATATAAGAAGGTTTTAATGAAAAACAAAGAGATTCGACAGCAACTTATCGTTGGGGTGCGACAATGAAAAACGGGATTGTTTGCAATCTGCTATTTGCGTTTTTAGTATTCGGGATATTCAGCGTTTCAGCGAACGGCGACGCGGGAAGCAGCAGCACGGCGGTAGAGCCGCAGGACGGGGAAAAAGAGCTGCGCATGCGCGAAAACAAGGAGGTCAGGGAAGTCAATGAGGGGGCAGCCGCTGAAATTGAGAAGATAAAGGCGGCGAGGAGAACAAGATACATCGACGAGGAGCTGGGCTACGTGCCGGACGTAAATCTCGTAACGAGCGAGGAGCTTGCGGCGATTGAGAAGGAACGGGAGCAGAGAGAGAAAGCCATACGGGCGAGGTTCGGGGACAGCGGTGCAAAGGAACAGCCCCAGCCCGTCCAGCAAAAGGAGCGGCCGAGCGGCGCGGAACGCGCCGACGTGCGTCCTGCCATGCCTGTGCCTGCGGCACGCGGGACGGTTACAGGTATAGTTCTTTACAATAACAAGGGTGCCGCACTGATTGCCGGGGAGATAGTCAGGGAAAACGACACGGTTATGGGAGTCAAGGTAACCAAGATTAATCGCGATAACGTCGAGTTCGAGAAACAAGGCAGGAAGTGGATTCAGGAAGTAGGCCAGGCGCCGCAGCCGGGGATGTGGGAAGAACCGTCAAAGGCAGAGAAAAAGGCCTCGCCCGCCCAGCCGTCAGCCGGCCCTGCCAAAGCAAAACCGGGGCGATAAAATTTCATATTGACGGCATTATCAAGCCCGATTTTACAGACGTAAAAACTATATTGCGCACACATTTCGCCGGTTCATTCCCTAATTTTTAATAATCCTTTTGACTGACCCGCCAAGTTTGTGTATCCTGTCATATAGCAAGGGCAGGACGCAAAATTATGGGTGATTTTGTCGCTGACAACGAGATACTCGAAATGGCGGTGGCACGAGAGGTGGACGCCAACAGGTTTTATCTTGCGCTAGCGGCCAAATCGAAGAAATCGGTCATACGCAAGATATTCAAACAGCTGGCGGCTGAGGAGCTTGAGCACAAGTCATTACTGGAGCTTGAGATTTTGAAGACGGGCAGGGTTGTCGATACACACACGCCGCCGGTCGGCCTCAGATACGAGCAGCCGAACTACACGCCGACAGATTTTGAAATCGATTACAAGGACATTCTGCTGATGGGGATACAAAAGGAGGAGGCGTCAATCCGTCTTTATACTGAACTGGCGGCGATGACAAACGACAATAACGCCAAAGAGACGCTGCTGGCGCTGGCGCGTGAGGAGAACGAGCACAAGCAGCGATTTCAGGCGGTATTCGAGCATCTTTTCGAAAGCGGATGGTAAGCAACACAGTGCGGCGGGAATAAAATAATTATGGAAGCGAAAATAAGCGCCCTTGTGATTACAGCGGCAACTATCGGTTTTGTTCACACGCTTTTAGGCCCGGACCATTATCTGCCGTTTGTGATGATATCGTGGGCAAGAAAGTGGTCGTCGCCGAAGACGATGCTGATAACGTTTTTGTGCGGCATAGGCCACGTGGCAAGCTCGGTAGTGCTGGGGCTTGCGGGGGTAGGGCTGGGCATAGCAGTTATGAAACTCGAAATAGTCGAGTCGTTTCGCGGCAACATAGCGGCGTGGCTTTTGATTGGTTTCGGAATCGCGTACCTTGTATGGGGACTTCGCGCGGCATATAAAAACAAGCCGCACGTTCATATTCATACTCATAACCATGGCGTCGAGCACGAGCACAGCCACGAGCACCACGCGGGCCACGTCCATCTTCACGAGCATCCAGGACAAGCTAACATCACACCGTGGGTCCTTTTTATCATATTTGCCTTCGGACCCTGTGAGCCGCTGATTCCGATACTAATGTATCCGGCGGCGAAAAGCAGCGTATCGGGCCTGCTTCTTGTAACGCTGGTCTTCTCGGCGACAACCATCGGCACAATGCTTGCGGTTGTTTACCTGGCAAGAAAAGGGATTGCATCATTCGAATTTCCCACGCTTCAGCGGTATTCACACGCGATAGCCGGGGCGACAATTCTGATTTGCGGTCTTGCGATTCAATTTATGGGATTGTGAATCAGGCAGGGATTTATCGAATCGTCAAAATGTGATTTTGAAGTCCTTAAGTTTCGGGTCGGGCGGAACAATTTCAACATCGGTCTTGCGGATGTAGCCGGTGAATGAATCCTCGATATCGCGAACGCAGCCGTCGATTGTTTCGGCGGGCCCCTGGGCAAGCATTTCCACGGAACCACTGGGCATATTCTTAACGTAGCCGGTGAGGTGGTAGCGATTGGCTACGTTCAAAGCGGTAAAGCGAAAACCAACGCCCTGGACGTTTCCCGAAAATACAATATGTTTTGCCGTCAGTTCCATTGTCCGCTCTTTAATCAAAAACTAACATCGTGAATGTAAAATACTAACCTTTGTATTTATTATTAGCAAGAGCGTGTTTTGTTCAATTTGATGTTCACGACGGGGTCGTTTGTGGTTATAATCCTGCGATTGTTTTACGCGGAATTATTTCGATAGTTTAAATTTACTATGCAGAAAAATACGAAAGAACAATTTGAAAGAGAAGAGCAGATTTACCAGATAACGACACTGGTGGCGGGCCGCTTTACGCTTCAGGAGGTGCTTGATAAGCTCGCCGAGGCAGCGGTAAAAATAACGGGGCTTAAGGCCTGCTCAATACGCCTGCTCGACGAGGACGCAGGCGACCTGAAGATGCGCAGCACCTACGGCCTGAGCGAGGAATATCGCAATAAGGGGGCCGTTACCAAAGACGACCCTGTGATCAAGGCGGCATTCGCGGGCGAGGCGGTTGTACTCGACGATATGGCCGACGACGACAGGGTATCTTTCAAACAGGCCACCATAAAAGAAGGGCTTGTAGGCCAGTTGACCGTGGCGATGAAATTCAGGGACAAGCCCATCGGCGTCCTGCGTTTGTATAGCGGAAAGCCGGTGCATTTCGAGGATGATGATATCGAGCTTGCCCGTGCAATCGCATCGCAAAGCGCGGTAGCGATAACCAACGCCAAATTATATGCCGAGGCGATTGAAGGCGCGAGGATTGCAGAGCAGATGCACCTTGCAGGCCACATACAGAGAAGAATGATACCGGAAAAAGCGCCACAGATGCCGGGGCTGGAAATCGCGGCCACGTATATCCCCTGTTTCGACGTGGGGGGCGATTTTTACGACTTTTTACAGTTAGGCCCCGACAAAATCGGCATCGTCATCGCCGACGTGATTGGCAAGGGTATCCCGGCCGCAATTATGACAAGCTCGTTTCGCGGGGCGCTGCGGGTGTATTATGAATATCTCCCAGTATTGCCGTCGCAAGACAGCAAGGGAGGGTTGGCCAATGCCCTGCTTGAAGCCGTAAAACGCCTCAACAGGTTGGCTTGCAGCGAGTGTCGCGACGGCGAGTTTATTTCCCTGTTCTGCGGCGTCATCGATACCGACAAAAAGACAATCACTTATTGTAACTGCGGACACGAGCCGCCGGCGCTTTTAAGGAACAAGCGCATAACCGACCTCAATAAAGGGGGTCTTGTCCTCGGCGTTGTCCCGGAAGCCGAACATCAGTCCGAGACGCTCCAGTTGAAGGAAGATGATTGTCTGCTTTTATATACCGACGGGCTTATTGACGCGGTGAATTTCGAGGGCGAGTTCTGGGGAAGGGAACGGCTGCTCGAAGCGTTCAATAAATGCACGCACATATCCGCCGAGCAATTGATTAAGAACATCCTCGGATTTAGGAGACGATTTGTAGGTTTGGCGCATCAGGTCGATGACACGAGTATGGTGGTCGTCAGGGTCAAAAAAACAGGCGAAGTATAATTCTGATATGTCCCGATTAGTCGTTACAATCGATGGGCCGGCCGCGAGCGGCAAAAGCACAGTCGCACGGCTTCTGGCGGAAAGATTAGGCGCGACATTTCTCGATACGGGCGCGATGTATCGGGCCGTGACGCTTGCCGCGATGCATAAGGGCATCGACCTTGCTGATGAGAAACAATTGGTCGGGGTTATCGATAAGACGAAATTCAGGTTTACTGCAGCAACGGAAGGTATGCGCGCTTATATAGGCGACGCTGATATTACCAATGAAATACGCGCCCCAGAAGTAACAGCCAACGCCCGTTATGTCGCCTCCTGCGCAGCGGCGAGGAAACGGCTTGTCGAAATGCAAAGGCGCTTCGCCGAAAAATATGAAAAAATTGTTACCGAAGGCAGGGACCAGGGCACGGTCGCTTTTCCAGGCGCGGACGTAAAGTTTTTTCTCAATGCCTCTTTAGATGAAAGGGCGAGGCGCAGACAGGCGGAATTAATAACGCAGGGCGCAGAACAAAGCACGGAAGACATTCGCCGGGCCATAAAAAAACGAGACAACAGCGACCAGAACCGTTCCGCCGGCCCTTTGAAACCCGCCGATGATGCGATTATTGTTGACACTACCGATTTGACTGTCGAAGGCGTTGTTAGTAAATTGCTTGCCTGCGTAAAAGAAAAATGTCCAGAGAAGCATTGAAAGATATTTGGCCTCGTTTTGCCCGCTGGTGGTGCTGGTTGTTCTGCCGGCTGTTTTTCCATATGCGTTTTATCGGCCGGGAGAATATCCCCGCAACCGGGCCATTCATTCTGGCCGTTAATCACCAGAGCTTTCTCGACCCGCTTTTCGCCGGAATCGCGTTGAAGAGGGTGTTATGCTTTATGGCCCGCGATACCCTTTTCAAAAGCAGAATTTTCGGCCCATTACTCTTATCGGTCAAGGCGATACCAGTCAGACGCGGCCAAGCCGATATATCATCAATACGAAAAATTATCGAAAAGTTAAAGCAGGGTAACGGCGTGTGCCTGTTTCCCGAGGCGACCCGCACAAGCGACGGCAAAATCGCCTCTTTCAAAGGGGGCTTCACCCTTTTATGCCGGCGAGGCAACGCCCCAGTCGTCCCCGTCCTGATTGACGGCGCATTTGAATGCTGGCCCAGACATAAAAAACTCCCCAAACCCGGCTGTAAAATCACAATCTCCTACGGCAAACCCATCCAGGTCGAGCAAATAACATCAATGCCTGATGACAACTTCGCAAAATTGCTCACCGATACCCTCCGAGCTATGCAGTCCCAAGTCCGTATCGAACAGGGAAAACAAACTTATAACTATTCCTGAACCCTCGTGTCATTCCCGCGTGCGCGGGAATCCAGTATATCTTCGATACTTTGTTGCAATAGTTTGTTGAATTCCTCCGGCCTCTCTAACATCGGAAAATGCCCAACGCCTTTCATTATTTTAACTTCGAAGGACTGCATATATCTACGGTTTGCCTCGATGTTCGTAGGCCAGAGGTCCGCGTTAATGCATATTAGCGGCGCCTTGACCTCCTTGAAAACATCTATCATTTTCTTGTCTGCTATCGTTCCTGTGTATTCCTCAAGCGCGCTTATCCCGACATTAGGCGGCGCAGACGACATATCGTCAATAATCCAATCTTTTAATTCGGGCCTGATGTCTTTACCCAGCATCCCTTCGACAAACACCTTCACCGACGCCCTGAAATCCTTTTTGAATCCGTCTATCCCTATCAATTTGCCGGCTTCCTCTCTGCTGTACCACTCTTCCACGTTTTGCAGGGTATCGACGCCGATAATCCCGATTACCCGTTTTGGCGCTAACATCGCCGCCGTCGCGACTATTTCCCCTCCGAATGAGTGCCCTATGAGAATCACTTTTCTCGCGTTGATGTCTTCCATTACCGCGTTTACATCCTGCGCAAAACTTTCCACAGAATATATTTTCCTGTTCTGTGAGGATTGTCCGTGCCCCGCCAAATCAACGGTAACGACCTTGTATTTCTTCGCAAAATATGTCGCCTGTTCCCGCCAGTACCTGCTGTCGCAGCTCCAACCGTGAACGAATACCAAAGTAACGTCACCCTTGCCGAATACGTTATAGCTTATAATCTCGCCGTCAAATGACTCAACGCAACGGGTCTGTCCGCAGGGCGATTTTGTTGAACAGGATGTAATAAAGACCATCACCGCCGCAAGTAAAATCTCTCGCCAACCGAATCCTCGCATTTTCTTTTTCCTTAACAGCAGTGTAAATCAGCGTCAATGAGCGACAAGTTCGCCGACGCCGACTACGACATCCAGATCATCGGC
>CAYLXJ010000031.1:4112-12277 GCA_964387385.1 uncultured Pirellulales bacterium | reverse complement strand
CGACTGAGAATTTATGAGTAATACTGTGGCGTGTATCTGGCAGACGCCGCCTGTAGGGTTTGGCGGCCATTTGCGCCTTGTCTTTGTCTTTGTGTTTTTTGGTCGATACCGGCTGGAGCATTTTCGAGCCGTCGCGGTATATCGCCACCGCTTTCAGGCCCAGTTTCCAGCCCTGCATATAAGCGGCGGTTATTTCCTCAGTCGTCGCTTCTTTCGGCATATTGATGGTCTTGCTGATAGCGCCCGAAATGAACGGCTGCACCGCCGCCATCATTTTAATATGGGCCATATAATGAATAAACCGCTTGCCGTTGCGGGGCTTGAAGGCGCAGTCGAAAACAGGCAAATGCTGCGGATTGAGATTTTGTGCCCCCTCGATATTCTCATGCTCATCGACATAGTCGGTAATCGCCTTGATTTCATCCGCCGAATAGCCCAACCGTTCCAGCGCCATTGGCACCGTCTTATTGACTAATTTCAGCATTCCCCCTCCCGCCAGTAACTTGTATTTCACTAACGCAATATCCGGCTCAACACCTGTCGTTTGGCAATCCATCAAAAATCCTATCGTGCCTGTCGGCGCAAGAACGGTAACCTGGGCGTTTCTAAAACCACTTTTGGAGCCGGCGTCGTAGGCCTCGTCCCAGCAGTCCTTGGCGGCGTGACGCAGGTAGTCGGGGCAATGCGATTCAGGGATATTGCAGGCGTGCTGACGGTGCAAATTTATGACCTTGAGCATCGGCTCGGCGTTCTTGGTAAATTCGTCGAAGGCGCCCTTAATTGAGGCGATTTCCGCACTTGCCGTATAAGCGGCGCCCGTGAGAATCGCGCTAATAGCGCCTGCCAGGGCGCGGGCGGGGTCTGAATCGTAGGGCAGCGCCAGCGCCATAATCAGCGAGCCGAGATTAGCGTAGCCGAGACCGAGGGGGCGGAAAAGGTGGCTGTTGACGGCGATGGGTTTGTCGGGGTATGAGCCGTTATCTACGAGGACTTCCTGCGCGATGATAAAAATGCGGATTGCTTTTTTGAAGGATGCGACATCGAAAGTACCGTCGTCCTTGAGGAATTTCATAAGGTTCAATGAGGCGAGGTTGCAGGCGGAATCATCGACAAACATATATTCTGAACAGGGGTTCGAGGCGTTGATTCGGCCCGAGTTGGGGCAGGTGTGCCATCGGTTGATTGTGGAATCGTATTGTATGCCCGGGTCGCCGCAGAGGCGCGTGCCTTCTGCGATGAGGTTCATAAGCTCGCGGGCGTTGTGCTCGCCGATTTTCCGGTCATTTGTTACGGCGTAGGTTGCCCATTTGGCGTCTTTTTCGACGGCCTCCATAAATTCGTCGGTAACGCGGACTGAGAAATTGGAGTTCTGGAACATAACGGAATTGTATGCCTCGGCGTTGTGGTCTTTGTTGTAGCCGGCCTCGATGAGGGCTATTGCCTTTTTCTCCTCCTCGGCCTTACAGGTTATAAATTCCCTGATATCGGGATGCGTAACTTTTAATGATTGCATTTTAGCGGCGCGGCGTGTCTTTCCGCCCGATTTAATTACGGCGGCTATCTGGTCGTAAACGCGCATAAAACTCAGCGGGCCTGAAGGTTTTCCGCCGCCCGATAGTTTTTCCTTCGAGCTGCGCAGTGTAGATAGATCGGTGCCCGTTCCTGAGCCGTGCTTGAAAAGCATTGCCTCGCTCGTCGCGAGGCGCATTATGTCTTCCATCGAGTCCTTGACCGACTGTATGAAGCAGGCCGAGGCCTGCGGGTATTCGTAGGAGTTCTCACATCTGACGGCGTCGTTGGTTTTCGGGTCCCAGCGGTAGTTATGCTTACTTCCCTCGATGCCGTAAACGTCATACAGCCCCACGTTGAACCATACGGGCGAATTGAATGCGCCAACCTGATTGACGCAAAGCCAAGTCAATTCGTTATAGAAAATCTCAGCGTCGGCGTCGGAAGCGAAGTAGCCGTCGCGCATCCCCCTGTCGGCGATTGTCCTGCAGACGCGATGGACTAATTGCTTGACGGAATTTTCTCGCTGGCCCGTCTCGTTGTCGCCGTAGAAGTATTTACTCGCAACGACCTTGGTCGCCAACTGAGACCAGTTTGCGGGCACCTCGATATTATTCTGCTCGAAGACCGTCTCGCCTGTATCGTTTGTGATTTTGGCCGAACGTGTCTCCCACTGCAGCTCATCGAAGGGATGAACGCCGGGGCTTGAGAAGTGATGCTCCATTTTCAGGCCGACATTCGATGATGAATAATTCACATTGCCCCCTTTTGGCTGGGTGGTGCTGGTGTTTTTGAACGGGTTGTTCGGATTGAACTTATCAGCCATTTTAGCGCCTCCTTGCAATAATCAAAAATATACTATATATAGTAAGCCCAATAGGGAATAACACGATATATTGAGTTTTCACGTAAAAAACAACATTGGCAGATTAACGTGATTTTGAGAAGGTGTAAAGAGAGATTTTACTAAATTTTAACGAAATTTTTACGCTCTTTTCGTAACTCTTTGTCAGAGCAAATACTACGGGAGAAAAATTTTTTCGAAGCAATCGCAGATTGCACAAATTTCACAGATTTTTTTTACCGCCAAGACACTAAGACACCAAGAAATTAAAAAAGTTATAAAAATTTAGTTCCTTTGTGACTTTGTGGTGAGTTATAAAAAGCCGGTGGCGGTGAGCCATTGCCGGGCGAGCCAGGAGTGTGCCCAGAGTTCGGGGTGGACGGAATCTAAAGACCATTTTTGAGGGGGGACGGATTTAATCTGCTCGTCGATTGCGGTCTGGAACGGAACAAGGACGGCATCGTAATCGGCGACGATTTTGCGGACAACTTCAACATAACGGCGAAGCTCGGCGAAAATGGGATTGGTGAAATCGTCGCAGAACATAAACGGCTCACAAATCACAATTTGGCTGTTACATTTCTGTCTTACTTCTGGTCTGTTTAGAACGTCATTCCGAGCGCAGCGCAGCGGAGTCGAGGAATCTGTTTTAATAGATTCCTCCGCTGCGCGACGCTTTGCGTCGCTCCGGTCGGAATGACAATTAAGACATTTGACCTCATTGAGAAGCTGCCTGTAGGTCGCTTCGTATTCATCGATAAAGACGGCACGGGAAAGGTTGCCTTCTTCGAACCTACGCCAGACGTCGTTGACGCCGATAAGGATGCTGAGGATGTCGGGCTTATGGTCGAGACAATCCCTTTGCCAGCGTGTTTTGAGGTCGCGGACGGAGTCGCCTGAGATGCCGCGGTTTATGATATTGAGGTTGTAAGCGGGGTATTTGGCCAAGAGGAAATTGGCAACGAAGTGGACGTAGCCAAAGCCGAAAGGTTTGTAGGCGCGGAGGGACCTCTCGGCGTCGGTGATGCTGTCGCCGATGAAAAGAATCATCTGATTGGGTTTTAATTCGATTTTGTTTTGCATTTACGAATTTTACCACCAAGATCCTCAAGGAAAAGTAAAAAAACCGGGTTCGTCTTCGACTTCGCCGTGACAGGCAAGAATTTGCGATTTTACGCTTGACGCGAGGGGGGAAAAGGAGTTTATTAGCATTTTCAAAGGCCCGGTTTGGCCGGGAGACGATTGAAAGGGAATTTAACGGTCTGAATCATTTGAAAGGATGAGAAGATGCGACTCGGAACAATTCTTGTAACAGGTATCGTTTGTATTTCATTATTGACAATGACCGGCTGTGAGTCGGCGCAGGTGAAAGACCTGAAATTCAAGAATGCTACACAGGAAAGACGCATAAGAGAACTTGAAAGCCAGCTCCAGGCCACGCAACTGGAGCTTGACCAGTTAAAACGGCAGTTAGATGCGATGGGAGGCAAAAGCGGCATTGAAAGGGACGCTTTGCAGCAGAAAATAGCGGCACTCGAAGAAGAGCTTGCCAAGAAAAAGGCCCTTATTGAGGCGATGCAAAAGCAGCTGTTAGGTGCAACGCAATTACCGGCGGAATTAAGCACAATGCTCGAGGAATGGGCAAGAGGAAGCGACCTCGTAACATTCGACCCGAACAGAGGAATTGTGAAATTCAACAGCGACCTGCTGTTCGATAAGGGAAGCGATGAGGTGGCGGCAAGCGCAGCCGAGGCGGTCAAGGCGCTTTGCAAAATCCTAAATACCGACCAGGGAAAGGAATTCGACATCATAATCGCCGGCCATACGGACGATTTACCCATCCTGAGACCCGATACGAAAGCCAAACATCCTGATAACTGGTACCTGTCGGCGCACCGGGGCATTTCAGTACTTAATGTTATGACGGCAAACGGCATATCGTCCGAACGTGCGAGCGTGCGGGGATTCGGCGAATACAGACCCATAGCCCCGAATGAGCCGGGCAAGAAAGGCAATCCCCAGAACAGGCGCGTTGAAATTTATATCGTGCCGAGGGGAATGTAACACGGCATTTGCGCAAACAAGCCGAATAGAAGCGGACAAATGGCCGAGCGGACATTAATCATTATCAAGCCGGACGGCATACAGCGGCACTTTGCCGGTGAAATCATAAGCCGGTTTGAAAAAAAGGGGCTCAAACTTGTAGGGGCCAAGTTTTTTAAGCCGGATTTAGGTCTGGCAAAAAAACTGTACGCAATTCACAAAGGCAAACCGTTTTACAAATCACAGGTCAAATATCTGTGCTCCGCCCCCGTTCTGGCAATGGTCTGGCAGGCACCGAGGGCAATTGAAATCACCCGCAAAATGATAGGGTCAACGCTCGGTTATGAATCTCTACCTGGAACGATACGCGGGGACCTCGGCTGTGCGGGAGGAGTAAATCTGGTGCACGGTTCCGACAGCCATAAATCGGCTAAATTTGAAATTGCGCTATTTTTCAAACCTGAAGAGTTGGTCAAATACAAACTAACAGATGAGCACTGGCTATACGGTAAAAACCGGTGAACATTATTGTTCGAGCCGGACTCTTTCGAAATCGGCGTAGTCAAGGAAGTTTACTGTCCCGTCGCCATTGAAGTCGCCCTGCGAATCTGGACCGTCCGAGAGCCAATAATACGTAAGTATGCTTAAATCTCCCCAGCCGATTGAGCCATCGCAGTCGAGGTCATAAGCACTATTGGCAATATAGTTCTGGTCGGTAATATCGGCCTGCACGTCAATATAACTCATCGTGTTCGGCTCAATAATATAATGTTCCCTTGTAAGTGAAATTGTCCCCGACCAGCCCCGGTCAATCCATATCTTGTATGAACCGTCGGCGCCGGTCACGTCTTCAGTGCCGCCGTTATCGGCATCTACAAGAACGCCTGCGACGGGAACGTTGCAGTCATTCTTCACGAAGCCGGTGATTCTGAATTCGTATAAATTGCCGGTATAATCCCCGCCGGTGTAATCCCCGTTGACGTCCTGGTAATGTAAAAATCCGGGTTCGAAAGCACAGGCATATCCCGAAGGAGTAACATCTCCCGTCCAGTTATAATCGACATACAGCTCGTAGTAGCCGTTTGTATCGGTCAGGGCCGAGCCGCCGCCATATCTGCTTGTCCAGCTTCCCCCGCCATTTTCCGCCGACACATTAATGTCGCTCATCGGCGTAATTAAATCCCGCTCGCGCACAAAACCCGAGATTTTGTAAGTCATCATCTCTGCGGAGAAATTCACACTGGTATAGTCCTGACGAACGCTCGAAAACGAACAAGTGCTCGGCTCAAAATTAAAGCCGGCCTTTTGCGGAACAACTACGCCGGACCAGTTATACGGAACGAACAGCTCATAAAAACCGTCAGCATCGGTTACTTCGCTTAAGTCGTCATCGGCCTGTATCAGAGCCCCCTCGACAGGAGTAATGCCGTCGGCCTCAAGCACGTATCCCGAAATCGAATTGCTGTAATAATAATCAGCCAAAGCGTTATACCAGACGTCGGCCATTTTTATATAGCCGTTGTCGTTGGGATGCACTTCGTCAGCCATATCTACGCCGATGTTGTAATTAAGCGCGTTTTCCATATTCACGATTATGATGTCGTCGCCGCAAGCGATTCGATTTACCGCAATATTATTAACATCGATATTGAACTGTGTCGTCTGCGCCCGCTTGTAGGCGGGGCTGTCGATTCTCCTGTTGATTATCAGAGCAATAAACACCGTGATGTGCCTGCCGCTGCTGAATTCGTATGCATTGATCACATTGAGAATTCCGTTAACATCGTTAGGATTGATGTCGCTCCAAGTAACGTCGTTTGTCCCTATATGCAGCAGAATCACATCGGGCTGGTCGGTGATAAGCCAGTCGGCCAGCTTGCCTTCCGCCGGAGCGCTGGGACGGCCGTTGAGAAGCTCGTTTGCCTGCCAGCCGTCGCGGCCCTCGTGGCTTGGGTCGGCGAAACTGCCGTCGGCTTTGATGCCAACGAAATCAAAATTAAACCCCGCGCTCGTAAGCCGGTCATATAATGGTTTCCTGTAACCCCAACGGTAAACAGAACCGTACCAGCCCCTCGTTATGGAATCGCCAAGAGGCATAATGCGGGGAGTAACAGTGTCGGCGAGCAAATCTGAAGAAAAAATTAATACGGCCGTAACGGCGATAATGACCATTAAGGCCTTGTGTTTTTGAATAAATACAGCGTCTGCAAAGGAAAACAAACGTTTCATTAAACACTTTCTCCTCTCTAATCTCTCACCCCTACTCACTTTTGCGGCTTGATTTTACACGATTTAAAAGAGAAAAGCAAGATTATTATCGAATTTTTTTGAAAAATTATTGAAAAATCTGCCGCTAAGACAGGAGAGAAAATCAGGAAATTAGCGTACGATGCTATCTCTTTGCCATTACTTGAGTTACGAGATTATAATGAGGTAACCTATGACAAATCCACTCATCGGAACCCATGACCGGTTTCGATTTTGGATTGTTTTTACGCCTCTTCTGCTTCACAGGTAATGCCGACTTTGGCCTGTTCCATTTGCTCGGCCGGTTTCCTAATATATTTCGATAAGCGATCCCTGTGAGTGCCGAAACCGAGGATTTCACAGTTGACAAACTCGGGCAGCAGCTTTCTTGAAACGCCTATCAGAACAAAACAAATCGCAAGCGTCGTCACAACAAGCACAAGCTGATATAAGGGCTGAAAAAAGCTGCTCACGCCGACATCTTGAAAGAACCCGACGACACGGCTGAGAACAAACATATGTATAAGATATATTCCAAAAGAATAGTAACCGATTGTGCATAAGATTTTCGGCAACCGAGCGAAATATTGCCTGTAGAAAATAAAGCCGAATATCACGCAGATGGAATATAAAAATGAAGAATATTTTACAGTGAACGTCGCAAACTCCGGATTATTGAATTTTAACGCAATCAGGCCCGACTCAATTATTGAGACAATCAGTGTCAGTAATATGGCAGGCAGTATAAACAGACGTTTTTTAGAAGTCGTATGGACCTTTTCAAATCTGTCTGAGATAAATAATCCCATCTCGTAGTATATAACCCAGGAACAAAAAGGCAGCGCAATCGGAACATGCCCGATGACCCTGAATAATCTCGAAAGATATACGACAAGAAAAACGGCCATATTAAATACGAAAACAAGAAATAATGCGTATCCGCCGAGTTTTCGATTAAGATACATTAAAACAGGCGTCAGGATATGCAGTTGTATAAGCACAATTATAAAATAATAACCCATACAGGCCCCTCCGGTCAGGAGCTTGAAAATCGTGCCATACCCGTCAAATTGCCCCGCAACGAAAGCCGTAAAACCAATCGAAGCCAGCGACCAGAAAAGGTAAGGAACGATAATTCTGGGCAGCCGTCTTTTCAGAAACGCCTTATAGCCGTTGAACGAGCTAATCTGCTCTTTTGATGCCCAGTAGCCCGACATGAAGAAAAACGCCGGAACGGCGAAATTCAAAAACTGCCGATGGCAGATAAAACCGGGACTGTTGGGCGAGCCGCCGATGTAGATTGCGTGAATCGCCACGACGGCAATTATGGCAATGCCCCTGAACGCGTCGAAAGATAAGTCCCTGTCCTGCTTCATAAGGCATTATTATAAAACACCCTGACAGCAAAAAAAAGGCCCGCGATAGGAAATTTTTATCGCGGGCCGGTGCTTGTGGTTATATTTAAATACGGCTTACCAGGCCGGGCCAAACTCGACAAAATCGTAGAAGTCAACTATCCCTT
>CAYLXJ010000031.1:2597-4102 GCA_964387385.1 uncultured Pirellulales bacterium | reverse complement strand
GATAATGTCGCCTGGCCCTGCCTCAAGCCAGTTCTCGCATATAATCGCAAGGTCGTCGATATCGATGTAGCCGCTGCCGTCAATGTCGGTTATCGGCGGCCAGTCAATAAGCTGTGCCGTCTGCATTTCAAAGTTGTCCAGATACGCCTCGCCGGAACCAATTACTGCGCCCGCAGAACCGCCGCCTATCGACGCCTCTACCGGCTGGGTCCACTGGCCTATCGTCGGGTCAGCCCCCTGCCAGGCGTAGGCGTTGCCGCTGCCGAAACCGCTGTGGCTCAGATAGAACTTCCCGGCCGCTGAGTCATACGTTATATACAGCGTCCCGTCATTGGAAGTCCTCGGTTCCTGCTCTGCTGTAAAGCCGCCCTCAACAGACGCCTCGTAGTAGAAATACGATGCCCCGCCATCTGAACCAACCGATATCGAGACGTAATTAACATCATCGCCGACGGTCAATCCCATCCAGCCGTCATCAGAGCTTACGCCACTGTAATGATAGTCAACCTTGACCTCGAAATCCTGCGTTGTATCAAACGTCCAGCCGTTGGCCGTATAGGACGCCTGATGCGTCCCTTCGGAAATGTTTTCAGTGCCGTTTCCTGCGTTATACAGAGCAGCTATCTCGTCTGCCGTCAGGACTCTGTTAAACACCATCGCGTTGTCAATCGCGCCCTTGAGCCAGTAACCGCTGCCAAATCTCCCAATGTATGTGTTCGGGCTGGATACCGGCACCGGAACGTGGTTGACGTCATCAACCTTGACGCCGTTCTTGTACAAGGTCAACGTCCCTGAATCCAGCGTCGGGTCGTAGCTTACCGCGACGAAATACCAGACGTTCGGCTGTAACGCAATAGGATCCTGAGCTATGAGATTAACGTTATAAGGCGCATGCCAGGCCGTAAGCTTGAATGAGAAGACCGACGGAGCATAAAACGCGTGAGACCAGGGGTCGCCTGAGGAAATGATGTTGTTATAGTAGGTCCCGTCATCCCTCTTAACCCAGGCGACCTTCGTATATGCGCCTGTTCCTATTACACTGCCCAGGTTCACGTAATCGGAAGTCCCGTTGAACGTCAAAGCGCCGTCAATTTTGCCTGTTGTATGCAGTATATCGGTGTTGCGCATCGCTGTTCCGTTACGGTCGTTACCGGAAATGTCCACAACTGTAGTATTGGCCGCGTTGTCGTTCATTGTCCAATGGCCTAAGCAGGAGGAAATTATATTGAGCCATCCGGAAGCGCCTAAGTTCAGTACCTCGGCGTTCTCCGAAAGCCAAATCTGCGGACTATCAACTTCCAGCCGCCACATCGCTCCACGCCTGTTGTCGTTGAAATCATCACTCGGCAGTGTTTGCGGCTCAGAACCAAGCGATACGACAAGGTCAACAACCGTCCCGCAGGCAACTGTGCCTGTGGCCGACTGGCTTATTACACTGCCCGCCGGAACTGTATCGCTGCACTCGGTTGTGCTCGAGCCGTAGCTGATATTGGCTGTGCCGTTAA
>CAYLXJ010000031.1:0-2497 GCA_964387385.1 uncultured Pirellulales bacterium | reverse complement strand
TCGATACGACAAGGTTAACTACCGTCCCGCAGGCAACTGTGCCTGTGGCCGACTGACTTATTACACTGCCCGCCGGAACTGTATCGCTGCACTCGGTTGTGCTCGAGCCGTAGCTGATATTGGCTGTGCCGTTAATTGCCGCGATTGCAGCCGCCTCAGTCATTCCCGTTACATCAGGAACCGAGGGCTGGCCCGTCGATACGACAAGGTTAACTGATGAGCCGACATTGACCTGCGTGCCGCCGGTGGGATTCTGATTAATTACCGAACCTGCCGGCACTGTGTCGCTGCACTGTTGTGTTACCGTGCCGACGACAAGCCCGGCATTATTAATAGCCGTAGTCGCCGCCGACTCGGTCATATTAACAACGTTAGGAACTACCGCCAGCGTACTAAAACTCCAGACAGTACCAGTGGTCACGCCGGAGTCGTTCCTCTCGTCGATGCGCCAATAATAAGTCGTATTAGGATTCATTGTGCCTGTATCGTAAGTTGTGCCCGCCTGATTGCCGCGGAATGTACCGGGGCTTGAGGTTCCGAAATAAACATCATGCGAGGTTGCGCCTGAACCGGCAGTCCAGCTTATATCCTGAGTCAAGCCGACATTAATAGCCGCGTTGGCAGGATTCGGACTACTCGCCTGACCGGGCAACGGGAGGGTTGTAAAGCTCCAGACCGTGCCCTGTGTTGTGCCGCAGGCGTTATTCTCATCAATGCGCCAATAATATAAAGTGCCGGGCGTTAATGCCACGGGATGGTCATAAGTTGTGCCCGGCTGATTATCACTCACCAGTGGCGGCGAGGCCGCGGTGCCTAAATACACGTCGTGTGACGTTGCACCGGAACCTGCCGTCCAGCTTAGAATCACGTTTACATCGATGCCTGTCGCGCCTGAGGAAGGATTCGGAGCAGACGCCTGACCCGGCATCGTACAGCCGCCTTCGGGCTTGAGCGCGATGGTTAGATGGCCGTCAACGCTTGATGTTACAGTCGCCGTAGAAGTACCTACGCTTCCGGCAGTTGCTTTAAGGCCTGTCGCTATTCCCAGCCCGCCGCCGTTTCCTGATGTTGTTCCACCGTCCGAGCGCTCTGTGATACCTGAGAGATTAGCGTTGGTCCAGGCAGACCACGCCGCTGCGGTTGAGTCGTTATCCCTTGATGCCGCAATGACTATCAAGTCATTATTGACTGTTGTAGTTACAGCATTGAATGTCGTAGTGGTTGAGGCAGTTCCTTTCGCTCCGCCTGCCGTCACGTCCCAGGGATCGCCGGTAGAGATAACGTTACGGAAGGTGAGTATCCTTCCGTAAACGTGGTCACCCGGGTCGGTTACGACCGGTGAAGCCATTGAAGACGACGTCGCCCTGCACCAGTAAGCGGTAATGCGAGTCCCGGCCGTTCCCGTCCCGGTATATTGCGGGCTGTTTGCCACAGCCGCGAAGCCGGCCGGAGTGCCGAGGGTTGCCGCCTCGCCGCCGGCTGACTCGATAAAAAGAATTCCGATATCGTTCGGCTCATGTGCCGGCCATGGGACGGTAATATTGCTCGTGCCGGACTGAGCGGTTCCTGCCGCGACGAATTCAACCGGCAGTGACGCGGTAATAGTAAAATTGCTGTTTGAAGTGTCCTCGTATGTGCCGCTGTCGGCGTCGTGAACGACGACCCTGATTCGGCCCTGAGTCGTTTCTACGCTCGGGACGGTCCAGGCATAATAGCCATCGTGCGGCTCGCCTGTTGCGATTGTAGTCCAATTTGTGCCGCCATTAGTGGAATAATAAAGGTCAACGCTTGTAATATCAGCATCGCCGTTGGCAATCCACTTGATTTGCTTGGTCTGGCCGATTTTCAGCGTCTCGCCGCCGTTGGGCGTAAGGAGTTCGCCATAAGGAGATACAGGTATATAAACGTGTTTCATTATGCAGTGAATCGCGCCTGCCGCACTGATAATCGAAGAACAGTCGAGAGGCATAATCGTGTGGTTCGGCATAGCTGTCCTGTAAACGTTCAAAGCTGTAACATCGTTGGGCTGACTGAAAGTCGGGACAAAAATCCTGTTGTTTATGATGGACGCGTTTGTATATGTGTAATGCGTGCCGCCGCTTGCTTCGCCTGTAGAATTATAAGAAGGCACGCGATAAACGGTATAACCCCTCGACTGCATAAAGGTTGCGGCGTTATCGGTTGTCGGCTTTGCCGTCGGATAACCCGTGTTAAACTGCCCTATAACAACCTTATTATCCGAAAGCGGCAGAAACCACATATCGATGTGACCGGTGGCGTCAACGTTTGCTATAAGACGCGGAAATACCGTCAAATCAACGTTGAAATGGGACTCAACGATATCATTAATCTCGGCAGGCGTTAAACTTGTATTCTCATTATAAATCAGGTTGCTCATAAAGGCGTCGCCGTTGGAAAATGCGTGGAAGTTTCCGCCGCCGTGCGTCAGGGCCTGCTCATCAGAAGTGCAGCTTGCGCATAGATTATAAATCGGCTC
>CAYLXJ010000030.1:0-12282 GCA_964387385.1 uncultured Pirellulales bacterium | reverse complement strand
CTGCCTGTTCCATATTTGGTCGTAAAGGCGTTAATGTCCTTGACAACGAGAATATACTGGCCCGCGGCGAGGGAGTTAGGGCCAAATGTGAACGTGATGCCCTTATCGAAGCTGACAAGGTTAAGATTAATGGTTGAACCGCTGATATTTTTCAGCTCGATATATTCAGTATCCTCATCGTTCGGCTCACCGGTATCGGCAAGATTATACATAAGCTCGGTGATACGCAGGGCATTTTTGACGCTGCCGACCTCGTAAACGGCCTCATTTAAAGGGCTCCACTCGCCCGTGCCGCTCTTGTAAATTCGCGACATAAGGTTGGTGCTTTTGTTGAGAGTAAAACCGCCCGTGTATTGAATTGCTGAGGGGGAGATATTGCCGGTAACTATGCCGGTCAGCTCAGCGCAAATAAGGAAATCGGAGCTTGTTGTCGGGGTATTTAATCCGTGGATAGCAAGTATGTTAGTGCCGGCGTGCAGAGTCCCGACGTATGCCGAGATGTCGTAAGAATCGAAAGCAGCGGACGCCTCGTGCCCGCCGCTGGCTGTTGAGTTCCATACCGGTGTGGTCGGGGAATTAATTCGTTTAACTTCTGTTCCGTTGATATATGCGACAAAGCCGTCGTCATATCGCATATTAAGCGTAAGCGAAGTGATATTTCCGGCATCGCCGGCATCGACGTTAAAAGGTATGCGAATATAGCAAGTGCCGTTTTTATTATACATAGCTGGTTCGACATTGATGCCGATATATGATTCATAGCCGGTGCCTCTTTCGTAGCCGACGCCGCCTGAACCGCTTGTCCAGCCGGTCTCGTTATATGGCTCGCTGCCGCCGCGCCAGGTCGTTCCAATGTCGCTTGTGGGAACGCGAATTTTTTTAGCCGCGTTCTCAGTTACAAATGTTTTTGCCTGACCGCCCGCAGGCAGGCGCGGGTCTGAGCCGTCGGTTGTGTAATAAATCGTTCCGCCCGAGGCGCAGGGGTCTGTAATCGTGAATGTATCGCTTGTTGAGACGTAGCCGCCGAATTTATAGATGCTGTTTACATAGAAGACCGGAGCCCCAAAAGCGCGATTGAACAGACCGTTTGTTTCGAATGCGGCCAGGACATATGGTTCCCGTTTAGGCAGGAATACGTTCGGCACGTAAGTCATTTGATACGGAAGGACACTTGAAACCTCACTTTGCACCTGTGCCCATCTTGTCAGAAGGTGATTGAGGGTCATTATACCGTTGTTTCGGTAATGTTTGTGAACGCGGTCGGCAAAAAGCTGCCTGAAATTGGGATTGGTCTTTAGGGCGCGATAAATTTGCGAGGTGGCGTCCCAGGAAAGATTGTTGAGGCCTGTAGGACTCGTCCATGTGGGGAAGTCCTCGAACGCCGTCTTATAGCAGTATTCGCAGTTATCGCCGAATATCCACGATTCAGCGATGCCGTCGGCATCCCATATGCTGAACCTGAATATGCCGGAATCTGTTCTTTCGCGGTGAACTGTCCAGTTGTTGCCTGGCCAGTCAAAATTACCTGAATGAATTTCAAGAATCAGATAATCTATGAATGTAACGAGGTCTAGCTTGCCGGCGACATAATTATAATTGGCGGCGATGGAAAGATCGTTGCTGTTGGCATAGTTAATAAGGTTATTCCATTCGGTCCATTCGCCATCCCTTAGACCGCCGTTGGTGATGACGTCAAAGTCATTATCGGAACCATACCATTCCTGAAAGAATTCCTCGTCTTCGCGGGCGATGGGGTTGTAATAATATTTGTAAGAGCCGTTGAGATAGAGGTTAACGAATGTTCCTGTAACCTGGGTTCTCCCCATTTCCTTGAACAGGCGTCGGGTCCATTCGTCTTTTACAAACGGCGAGCAAAGGTCATTGTGGCCCCCGCGTAGTGCTATGCTTTGAACGCGGTCAACCTCCGGCGTGAACGGGAAGAACGGATACTCAAAACGGTTGTTGCCGTAGTCGCTGCGGAAAAAGAGATTGAAGCTGAATTTGTTGTTGTTGCAGAGCCAGTCGTCCCCTCTGGTGTAGCGAGGCCTGGTGTAGTCGCTACCGTGAACACGAATGCCGCAGTTTTCCTGGTAATTTCCGTCGGCTGATGAGCTGATGATTTCGAAGGAGACGGGCCTTTCATAGGCAATCCCCCTGTGAATGGGATTATTATAAGCATTGGGGTCATCGCCTGGACGCCATACCCAGTCCCAGGGAGAATTTACAGGGTCCGGCTGATAATATTCACCGCCGACAATGGCCATAACGCCGTTTGGCTCATAAAGCGACTGGTTGGGGTCGCCGACGAGTGAAATCGCAGGCATAGCTTTGATGGTGGAACTTGCACCGAAAATGTAGGTATTTGCTTCAATATGCGAAGGCATCCAGCCGGGCTTAATCGCCGCGGCCCTGATGTATTTTGTATTAGTTACAGGTATCTGCGAGGCGTAGAGTGTGCTTGTAGGAGCAGGCGACTCGCCGACAATAGGGCTTCGGCCATCAGTTGTATAGTATATATTTGCCCCTGATGTTACGCAGGCAAGGGTGAGGTTAAATGAAGAGTCGTAGAAGCCGCGTTTATGGCTGAACTCAACCTCTTCAATTTCGCCTAAATAGGCGCCGTTATTGTCCGCAGCAGGGGTGGGAGTCGAGAAAAACCTCAAATTGTCGGTCGCATCAGGATATCGGCCATAAGATATGTTGGTTGTTTGTGAGCCGAAAGATAAGCCATCGATAAGAATGCCGTTGGAATCGAATAATCCGAGGTCTTCGCCGTCTGCCGAGAGTTTGAAAGTAGCGTGCAGTGGGCCTTCTGCCGGCTCTTCATCCGCCCAGATTACCACAAAGCCCTTTGCCGGGATAGTTGTCTGAGCGGAGTAGCCGGAGGGGATTTGCCATTTTGTCGGGTTGCCCAAGTTGTCTGTTAGATACATTCCAGCCAGGTCAATGGGGGAATTGCCGTAGTTATAAATCTCAACCCAGTCGTCGAAATCGCCAAATGTGTCTGAAATGCCGCTATTGCTGTTATTTGAGGCCATAAATTCGTTAATGACAAGGGAAGGGCCAAAATCACGCCAGAAATCAGCTAAAAACGAGAAATCGAGAAAATCGACGTTATTCAAGCCATCGAAATTTGCACATACCCCGCTACCCTCGCACTCACTCTGCTCCAGCCACTGTTCAACAAATATATCAAGGTCATCCAAATCAACGATGCAGTCGGTGTTGAGGTCGGCTTCTGGGCACAAGCCCGCATACGCAAAAACAGTGAAAACGAGATTCAACAAAACAACGAAAAAATAGTTACTTTTCCGTCTGATTTTCATTTCATCAACCCTTTGTTGAACTACATTTTTACCCCATTGGGATGTGGGTTCTTATTATAGCAGTTTTAAGGCCGGAAAGCAATGCCCAAAAGGCATAAATCGGTCTTTGGGCTGAGAATTGCGGGGAAAAATGAGTTTTTTGGCGGTTTTTACAGGTCCCAGCCAGCAAGCGGTCTATCGCCTTTATTTGTAACCTGCGGACGCCGGATTTGACCTAATAAGTCGTTGCGATGATGAGTGCGGAGGCAGTCGGCGATTATTTTTGAGTTTCGGGGTTGATAGTATTGCAGCAGGGCGGCCTGAAGGCGTTTTTCACCCCGGCCTTGCGGGACGTGGATTTTTTTCCCTTTTGTGTCCTGCTCGCTTATAAACATTGCTGCAGATAAGGTCAATGGGATGGGTACGAAATCCTGGACCTGTCTTGGCTGCCATTTACGACGGACTAAATAGTCGGTAAGTTGAATAGCGTCATCGGTCGTGCAGCCGGGGTGCGCGCTTATGAAGTAGGGCACTAAATACTGCTCTTTACCCGCCTTTCGATTTGCCTCGGTAAAGCGTGCCTCGAACTGTTCGAAGACCTCAAAAGCCGGTTTGCCCATTAAATCGAGCACGAGCGGGCAATAGTGTTCTGGGGCCACTTTGAGATGTCCGCCGACGAAATGCTTTGCGAGCATATCGAGATATTCATTGTTTTCGAGGGCCAAATCGTGGCGGATGCCAGAGGCGACAAATACGTTTGTTTTTTTTGCTCCCGTTGTTTTCCATTTCAGGAACGTGTCAAACATCCTGAGCTGCGGGCCATAATCGGCTCGCATATTTTTGCAGATAGACGGGAAAATGCAGCTCGGCTTGCTGCAACTGCCTGCCTTTGAGCATTTCATTCCGAACATATTGGCGGTAGGCCCGCCGATATCGACTATTGTGCCGCGGAAGTCGCGGTGTAGGCGCAGGCGGTCGGCCTCGGCAATAAGCGAACCAATCGAGCGAGATGAGATATCTTTACCCTGGTGAAAATAAATCGAGCAGAACGAGCAGCCGCCGAAACAGCCGCGATGGGTCGTTATTGAGAACTGCACCGATTTCAAAGCCGGCACGCCGCCAGCGGAATCGTATTTAGGATGCCAGCATCGCGTAAACGGCAGTTCGTAAAGCATATCGAGTTTACTGCTTTCAATCGGCTCAGCGGGCGGCAATACGACAATTTTGCCAGGGTTCTGTTCCTGAATTATGGCCCGGCCTGCACGATGTGCCTGCTTTTGATATTCTAATTGGGCAGACATAACGAGGTTTTTGTCTGCTTGTTGGTCTATAAGCGAGGGCATGGTGATTGCGTCATCCAGCAGGGGGGTATTGCTTTTTAAGGGAAAGGCCGTGCCGGGGATATCGGTCAGTTTCTCAATTGATTCGCCATTGGCCAATCGCCGGGCGATTTCGAGGATTTGTCTTTCGGCCATTCCGAAAACCAGCAAGTCGGCTTTAGCGTCGATAAGCACAGAACGTTTGAGCTTATCTTCGATGTAATCATAATGCACCAGTCGGCGAAGCGACGCTTCGAGGCCGCCGAGGACAATGGGCACGTCAGGATATGCTTCTCTTGCCCTTGCTGAATAAGCAAGCAGGGGCCTGTCAGGGCGCAGGCCCAGTTGTCCGCCGGGGCTGTAAACGTCTTCTTTACGTCGATTCCCAAGCGAAGCATAGCCGTTAAGACGCGAGTCGATACAGCCGCTGGTGATGCCCCAGAACAGTCGCGGCTTGCTCAACACCCTGAACGGCTCGACACTTCGCCAGTCCGGCTGGGCAATTATCGCGACGCGGTAACCCTCGCTTTCAAGAAGCCGGCCTATCAGCGCAAGACCGAATGACGGATGGTCAACATAAGCATCGCCCGTAATAAGGATAATATCCGGCCTGTCCCAATCCCGCCGCTTTATTTCCTCCGCCGTCGCAGGCAAAAAAGAATTTACGATTTGTAAGTTAAGCATATTTTAATTTTACCATGTCTTAAGATTTTCTGTTCATGAAATAACGGCGGAAAAGCCGGTTTTTAAAGGTTATTGGACTTAAAGGGGTTGCCTAAATTACCTGGATAACGCAGTCGAGTTGACTGATACGGCAAGTATTTACCCAGTTCAAAAAGTTGAAAAAAATGTGAAGAGTTGATATAATAAATGACGATGGGTAGCGTGATTGAAAAGTTAAAAATATGTGGCTCTGGAAAATGACCAATCCGGCCATAATAGCCAGGCCTTACTGGTCCGACACGCAAAAGCACACAAGGCAGATGGTGATTTGGACTGCAGCAAGCAAATGGCTAAAAGAAAAAGGCAAGAGCCACCTGAATAATGGGAGAGCAGCCCGACGAATCGGTGCTCTCCCATTGCTTTTTATATAAACCGATGATAGCCATTGATATTGTTTTGCTGCCAGATAAGGCAATGACGGATTTTTCGATGGACGCCAACACAGAGCTGGTGAAAAAATATAAAAGCGAAATTGTTCTCAACGGAAAAAATTGTCTGCCTCACATTTCATTAGCTATGGGGTGCATTGACGATGGGGACGTCGAAAGCATAGGCGAATCGCTCCGGCCGATGATTAAAATCGCTCCCAGACAGCTCAGAACGGCCGGCATAGGGAAATCAATTAATACCCGTGGTGAAATTGTATCGGTCATTGAAATTGAGCGGTCAGAGCAACTTCAGAAATTTCACGAGAAAATCTGTGATACGGTCAAATCTTTTTTTGCTTGGGATGTTACAGGGGATATGATAACAGGGGGACGAGTTGGAGAATCAACGCTTGATTGGATAAGACATTATTTTGATAAGGCAGCATACGACAATTTTTTGCCGCACATAACCATTGGTTATGGTGAAATGGAAGATAGAATTATGCCTGAGAATTTTGCCGTATCACAACTGGCGATTTGTCACCTCGGCAATCACTGTACCTGCGCTAAAATCCTCTGGTCGGCTGGAATCGTACGGAATAACGCTGCCTAAAAAGCTGTTGCAATTTCGGCTCAAACCGGTTAGTATTTAGTCGCCGGATTGGCTCAGGCCGAGTGTGGAAACTGTAAGGTCAATAGGTAGTTTAGATGGCTGGAAAAACGCAAAATAAGCCCGTTAAAGACGTTGCCAAACAGGAAGTAAGCGATTATGTAAAAACGCTGAGCGAAGAGTACCGTATGCTCGTTGTTCTCAAGCATCAGTTATACAGCGGCGCGTGGGAGCCGATGTTAGACGACCTTCGCAACCGGCTTAGCGGCAAGCCCTATATTTTCAAACTGGCCAACAGGATTCAGGACGACATTGAGCGCATCGAGCAGATGCGAAAATTCGAGCAGGACAAAAACGTGGACCTCGCTGATTACGTTGAAATGGAATAATATCGATTCGCGGTTATAAAGTTCGCCGGCTTGTTAATTAAGCCCGCGATGGAGGAGATGAATATGTTGAAAACCGCTCAATTGCTGCTGACGCTTATTTCAATTTTAACCCCTTTCAATATTCTGCCTGCCGCGGAAGATTTGCGGTGGTTAGTGTCGCGTGATAAAATTGAAAAAACCGACCTTAAAATCGTGTGGCAATTTAATCTGCCGCTGGAGGGCAATGAGACGCTGGACCAGATATGTGTTTTCAGCAATCGTCTTTACGCGCTATCCACCAGCAATTACCTTTCCTGCCTCAACAGAGCCGACGGCAACGTGATGTTCAATAGCGTCGTCGCAACGCCGGGACTACCGATAAGCGGGCTTGAATATCACAACGGACAATTGCTTACAATAGTTGGAAGCAAGCTAATTGAAGTCAGTGCCGACGCAGGGACCACGCAGACATCGACGCATATCACAAGCGGCGCAACCGCACCCGTTGTCCGCAACAATTCATTTTTTTACGTTGCAGGCGGCGACAAGCGTCTGCACGCATTGCAGGCAAATAACAAAGTACAGCTTTTTGAAGTAGCCGCCGAAAGCGATTCAGTGATAACATCGGTGCTGGCAGATGAGAAATTTGTTGTTTTCGCAACTGAGAACGGCGACGTAATATGTATCAGCCCCGACAGGCCGGTCAAGCTCTGGCAGTTTAATGCGCCCGGCGCGATTGCAGGCATAGCATACGATTCAGATTCATTGTATGTCGCCTGCAAAGACACAAACATTTACCGGCTCGATTTAACAACAGGAAAACTGCTGTGGAAATACCAGACGCAGGCAATTATCGATTCAGCGCCTCAACTGGGCAACAAGGTTGTTTATCAAAGAATTCCTGACGTCGGCCTGATAGCATTAGACAAACAGACATCAAAATTATTGTGGCTAATCAATGACGGGTTGGGCTTATTGGCAGAGTCAGGCGATAAGTCGTTTGTTATTACCGAAAAGGGAGTTCTGGCTGCGATGAGTAATGTAAAATTGAAAGAGCTTTTTTCGATTGATATAGGCACACCTGTTAAATACGCAGTTAATACAGCGGATTCGAAAATTTACATCGCCGACGCAAAGGGCCGGCTGGCGTGTCTCGAACCCATTCGATAACTCAATCCAGGAAAGGATATTTCAAATGGACGTGAAAATCCGAACAGCAATTATAAGTGTTTCCGATAAGACAGGTGTTGTCGATTTCGCCAGGGATTTGGCAGGAATGGACGTCAAAATCATAAGCACTGGAGGCACCGCCAAGACGCTTACTGACGCGGGCATCGACGTTACACCAATCGAAAAGGTTACGGGCTTTCCTGAAATGATGGATGGGCGAGTAAAAACGCTGCATCCTAAAATTCACGGCGGTTTACTGGCATTGCGGGATAAGGCCGAGCATAAGGCAGCTATGAAACAGCACGAAATCGAGCCAATCGACCTCGTATGCGTCAACCTTTACCCATTTGAGCAGACAGTCGCCAAGCCGGGCTGCTCGCTGGAGCAGGCAATTGAAAATATAGATATAGGCGGGCCGAGTATGATTCGTTCCGCCGCAAAGAACCACAGATACGTCACTGTTGTTACAAGCCCGGACCAGTATAAAGTCATCATTGAGCAAATGAATAAAAATAATGGCGCGGTAAGCGAGCAGCTTCGCAGTGAGCTTGCACGGGCCGCCTTTTCGCATACAGCCACTTATGACGCCGCAATCGCACGTTATTTGAATACTAAGGCCGGTGTCGAATACCCCGATAAACTATCGGTCGCACTTATAAAAGGAGCATCGCTGCGTTATGGGGAGAATCCCCATCAAAGTGCAGCGTTTTATAAGCTGCCCGCGGCCAGTGAAACGAGCGTCGGCAGGGGAAAAATCATCGAGGGTGATACAGCAATCAGTTTCAATAACATTATGGATTCCAATGCGGCGTTTGAGCTGGTTAAGGAATTCGATGAGCCGGCGGTGGTAATCGTAAAGCATCTCAATCCCTGCGGCTGTGCCATTGACGAGGATATTTGTGTGGCATATCGCAAGGCATACGAGTGTGACGTAACAAGCGCATTTGGCGGCATAGTCGCGGTCAATCGCAATGTAAATACAGAATTAGCGCAGACCATTATGGAATCATACAGCAGGTTCGGCAAGGCGCTCGGCGCGGAGGGATTTTTCGCGGAGGTAATAATTGCCCCGCAGTTCGAGCCAGAGGCGATTGAAATCATACGCAGGCTGAAAAGCTGGGGAAACCGCGTCCGCCTCATCGAGACAGGCCCGATAGACAAGACCAAAATCGACATCGCGGAGTATGACCTTCGCTGCATAGTGGGAGGAGTGTTGCTTCAGAAACGCGACCTTGTCGGCTGGGAGCCGAAGGCATTGACCGTTCCTACAAAAGTAAAGCCCACCGAAGAGCAGTTAGCCGACCTGCGCATTGCCTGGCTTGCAGCCAAACACACAAAAAGCAATACAATAGTTCTCGTTAAGAACCGAAAAGTCATCGGCGTAGGCGCAGGACAAATGAACCGCGTGCAATCAGGCCAGATTGCGATAAAGCAGGCAGGCGACCAGACAAAAGGAGCAGTGATGGCTTCCGATGCGTTTTTCCCGTTCCCCGATAACGTCGAGAATGCCGCCGCAGCGGGAATAGCCGCTGTGGTGCAGCCCGGCGGGTCAAAAAAGGATGATGAGGTCGTCGCCTGCGCAGACAAACACGGCATCGCGATGGTCTTCACCGGCAAACGCCATTTCAAACATTGATAAAACCTTTCACTCCTTATAATCGTTTGCACACACAAGTCACGTCCTCGCAATCCTCGCAATCCCTGAGCATGGTTTTCATTTGTCATTAGGCGGTCAGGAGGTTATTATTACACCATTATGAAGAAAGTACTTGCAGACAGGACAGGATATATAGATTCGAGCGGGATACGCAAGGTCTTTGCGCTCGCAGCGAAAATGAAAGACCCCGTTAATTTTTCGATAGGCCAGCCCGATTTCGACGTGCCCGAGCCGGTAAAGCAGGAGGCAATAAGGGCAATAAAGCAGGGAGGCAACAAATACTCGCAGACGGCCGGCGATGATGCTCTGATTGAAAAAATAGCAGGGGAGTTAAGGGCAGAATTAGGCTGGAAAAACCCCAAAGTGCTGGCAACAAGCGGTGTAAGCGGCGGTATTCTGCTTGCATTTCTTGCCCTTATAAATCCCGGCGACGAGGTCATAATCCCCGACCCCTATTTCGTGATTTATAAACACGTTGTGAATATGTTAGGCGGCAAATGCGTATTCGTGGATTGTTACCCGGATTTCGGACTTCCCGTCGGAAGAATCGCCGAAGCGATAACAGACAGGACGAAAATGATAATAATAAACTCGCCCTGCAATCCGACCGGAGCTGTATATGCCGAAAAAGATATCAAGGATATTATAAATATAGCAGCTAAAAGAAATATTATTATCTTAAGTGATGAGATATATAAATTGTTTAGTTACGATTGCATGCCGGCCAGTCCCGCAGGGCATTACGACAGAACGCTCGTGCTGCGGGGTTTCGGCAAAAGCTACGGGATGACCGGCTGGCGGATGGGATACGCCGCCGTGGAAAGTCCCCTGGCCGAAGTAATGGAAAAAATGATAATGATTCAGCAATATACATTCGTATGCGCGCCGACGCCTTTTCAAAAAGCGACGATAAAAGCAATGGACTGCGATATGACGGCTTTTGTTGACAAGTACAGAACAAAACGAGACCTCGTTTACGAAGGCCTGAAGGATAAATTTGAGATTGTTAAGCCCGGGGGGGCATTCTACGCATTCGTCAAAGCGCCCGGCGGCAGGGCGACCGAATTTGTCGAAAAGGCAATAGCCAACAACGTGCTTGTGATACCGGGAAATGTTTTCAGTGAAAGGGACACACACTTCAGAATAAGCTACGCTACGAGCGACGAAAAAATCAAAAAAGGGATAGAGATATTAAGAGGGATAGCGTAGAATAGTTTTAAGTTTTTGGTTTTTAGTGTTGAGTTAAGTAGAGTGGGAGGTAAAATTTAAGCTATGAGAAATATGGCAAGAAGGATATTGATTACAATTGTGCTTTTAGCAGCAGGGGGATTGTGTATCAGTGCGGAAGACAAACTGACGGGACCGCCGGCAATTAAGGGGACGGTAGATGCGGCCGTAATTGTTTGCAGGGGGATGATAGATGACGGGCTTTATAAATCGATTCAGCGAAGGACAAATCTCGCGTTAGACAATGGCGCAGAATATCTGATTTACCAGATAGGGACATACGGCGGGTTTCTCGAATCGGGGGACAGCATATCGAAGTATTTCATTCTTGAAATCGGGGACAAGGCCCATACGGTCGCATACGTCAATACCGAAGCCATATCGGCAGGGGCGATGATAGCGGTGTCGTGTAAAGATATCATAATGAGGGAAAATACCACGATTGGGGACTGCGCACCGATACAAATGGGGGCAAAGCTCGAAGGAGTGGAACGGGAAAAGGCGGAGTCGTTTGTCCGGGCGGCTTTTATGCGGGCGGCGGAGGCAAATCATTACCCGAAACCGCTTTTAAAGGCAATGGTCAGTATCGGGACCGAAGTTTACAGGGTAAAAAACCTCAAGACGGGCGAATATGAGTTTTTCGAGACGGAGCAGTTGCCGGATGACGAGAAAAAGTATGACCTGAAGAATAAACAGCTTATCGTCAAGAAAGATGAGCTCTTGACCCTGACTGCCTCGAAGGCGGCGGAATACGGGATAGCCAGGGCGGTAGTCGAAGACGTAAACGGTGCGCTGGAATTTTTCGCTAAGCGGGACGGAGTAGAATTTGCCGGGCCGGCGGTTGTGATGGATACGAACTGGTCTGAGGAAATGGTCCGCTGGCTCAATTCGCCGGTTGTGATGGGGCTGCTTATGATGGTCGGGCTTCTGGGGCTTTACGTGGAATTTAATACGCCGGGAATTGGTTTGGCGGGGCTTGTGGCGGTTATATGCTTTACGATACTCATCGGCAGCAAATACTTAATCGGCCTGGCCAACTGGGTGGAAGTTGCGCTGTTTGTGGTGGGGATACTGCTTCTGCTGATAGAGCTTTTCCTGATACCCGGTTTCGGCGTAGTCGGTTTTACGGGGATAATTTGCATACTCCTCGGCCTGTTCGGAATGCTTATAAAAAACGCGCCCGACCGTTTGCCGTGGCCGCAGACCGATTTTGACTGGCAGTGGTTTATATACGGCGTGTTATCGATATTACTCGGTTTTACAGGTTTTGTAATACTGGCGATTCTGCTTGGAAAATACCTGCCGAAGGTTGGTTTTATGAGCGGGTTGATTCTTGTGCCGGCAATGGCGAAAAAGGGAAATGAGTTTGAAGTTAGTACGACAGTGCCGCCGGAAAAGGCAGAGATAAGCGTAAAAACGGGTCAGACAGGCGAGACAATATCCCGGCTGAGACCTGCGGGCAAGGCGAGGTTCGGTGACGCGGTCGTGGATGTCGTGGCCGAAGGAGAATTCATTGACAAAGGGACAAAAGTCAG